>CAZKCJ010000224.1:0-3820 GCA_964550885.1 uncultured Rubrivivax sp.
CGTTGGCCAGCGGCGTGTGCAGCGGCACCAGCGCGCCGTCGACGCGCGCGCCGCGGCAGCGGTGGCCGACGCTGGTGTGCAGCGCGTACGCGAAGTCCACCGGGGTCGCGCCGGCAGGCAGCTCGATCACCGCCGCCTGCGGCGTGAACACGTAGAGCCGGTCGCCGAAGATGTCGGCCGCCGACTCGCCGGCGGCTGCGGCCGGCGCCGGCTGCGCGACCTCGCGCCCCCACGCGAGCAGCTGCTGCAGCACCGCGCGCCGCGCCTCGGCGACCTGCTCCTCGAACGCGCCGGCGGCGCTGACACCGGCGTAGCCCTTGGCGCCCGCCTCCTTGTAGGCCCAGTGCGCAGCCACGCCGTGCTCGGCGCGCTCGTGCATCGCGCGGGTGCGGATCTGCACCTCGAGGCTCGCGCCGTCGGCGCCGATCACCACCGTGTGCAGCGACTGGTAGCCATTGGCCTTGGGCTTGGCGATGTAGTCGTCGAACTCGCCGTGCACCGGCGCGTACAGCTCGTGCACGCGCGCCAGCGCCGCGTAGCAGCCGGCGACGTCGTCGACGATCACGCGCAGCGCGCGCAGGTCGAAGATGTGGTCGAAGTCCACGCCCTTGCCGCGCATCTTGCGCCACACGCTGTACAGGTGCTTGGGCCGGCCCTGCACCTCGGCCCGCAGGCCGACAGCGGCCAGCTCGGCGGCCAGGCGCGTGCGCGCCGCGGCGATCGCCGCCTCGCGCTGCGCGCGCTTGCCGTCCATCAGCGCGGCGATGCGGCGGTACTCGTCGGGCTGCAGGAAGCGGAAGGCCAGGTCTTCGAGCTGCCACTTCAGCGGCCAGATGCCCAGCCGGCTGGCCAGCGGCGCGAACACCTCGAGCGACTCGCGCGCGAGCTGCGGCGGGCAGGGCCGGCGGCTGGCCGCGAACCAGCGCAGCGTCTGCAGCCGCGACGCCAGCCGCAGCAGCACCACGCGCAGGTCGCCGGCGAAGGCCAGCAGCATCTTGCGCACCCGCTCGGTCTGCTGCGCGCGCTGCTCGGCCTCGACGTGCGCGCCGCGCAGCGAGCGCTGCGCCTGCGCGAGCCGGCGGGTCGCGGCCACCAGCGACGCGTTGGACGCGCCGAAGCCGCGCGCCACCGTCTCCTCGGGCCGCTGCAGGTACTCGGCGGCGTAGACCAGGTAGGCCGCCGCCTGCATCGCCGGCGCCGCGCCGATCGCCTGCAGGATGGCCGCGACCCCGGCGGCGTGCGCGAGCGCGGCCTCGCCGCTGTCCAGCAGCCGCTCGGCCAGCAGCGGCTCGGCGAAGGCGCGCGCGCGCGGCAGCGCGCCGGCCGCGTCGCCGCTGTCGGCCCCCGGCGGCGCAGCATCGGGCCCGTCGGCCAGCCGCACGATCGGCGGTCCGTCGGCGTGCTCCGGCGCCGCGCTCGTCTTCATGGGTCGAGCAGGAAGCGGCGCACGACCTCGATCTGGTCGGCGTGCACCAGCGTCGGCGCGTGGCCGACACCGGCGAACTCGTGCACCCGCGCGCGCGGGCCGCGCTGCGTCATCGCCGCCGCGGTCGCCGGCGCGAGGATGTCGGACTCGGCGCCGCGCAGCACCAGCGTCGGGCAGCGCAGCCGGTCCCAGGCCTGCCACGCCGCGGCTTCGCCCAGCCGCGCGAGCTCGGGCGTGATCGCCCCCAGCGGCAGCGCGATCGCCGGATCGCTGCGCGGCACCAGCGCGCCGTGGCCGTCGTCCACCAGCTGCGGCGCGCACAGCGCCAGCCACTCGGCGCGGGTGTGCGGGCCGAAGCCCTGCGACACCGCCCACAGCGCGTCGGCCGCCTCCTCCAGCGTCGCCCAGCGCAGCGGCGCGCCGTCGACGTAGCCGGCGATGCGCTGCAGCCCGCGCGGGTCGAGCGCCGGGCCGACGTCGTTGAGCACCAGCCGGCGCAGCGGCGAAGCGCCGAGTGCGGCCACGCCCATGCCGATCAGCCCGCCCATCGAGGTGCCGACCCAGTCGACGCTGTGCGCATCCAGCCGCGCGAGCAGCGTCACCATGTCGGCGACGTAGGTCGGCAGCACGTAGCCCATCGGGTCGTCGAGCCGGTCGGAGCGACCGCGGCCGATCACGTCCGGGCAGACCACGCGGCGCTCGCCGGCCAGCGCGCGCGCGAGCGCGTCGAAGTCGCGGCCCTGGCGCGTGAGCCCATGCACGCACAGCACCACCTGCGGGTTGGCCGGGTCGCCCCACTGCCAGTAGGCCATGCGGTGCAGCGCCTGGCCGTGCAGGCATTGAACGGTGTGCAGCGTCGGTTCGGTGTTGATGGCGGGCGGCAGCGAAGGCGGTTGGCGGCATGGTAGCAACCGGCTGCAACCGCGGCCGCGGTGGTGGGTCGTGGCATCGGTCACGCGGCCCGGTCGCGACCGGCTGCAACAAGCGAAATGAGCGGTAACCGCCGGTCAATAGGTCCGCGCCCCACCCGACAAAGACTTGCAAAATCGCGCCGTTACAAGTCTGGAGAGGCCATGTCCCAAGGCAACCCCGCGCGGGCCAACCGCATCGCCGTCGTCGACGACGATGCGCGCATCCGCGACCTGCTGCGCCGCTACCTGGTGCAGGAGGGCTTCGAAGTCCTGCTCGCCGAGGACGGCAAAGGGTTGAACCGGCTGCTGACCCGCGAGACCATCGACCTGATCGTGCTCGACCTGATGATGCCCGGCGAGGACGGCCTGTCGATCTGCCGCCGGCTGCGCGCGACCAAGGACGCGACGCCGATCATCATGCTCACCGCCAAGGTCGAGGACGTCGACCGCATCGTCGGCCTCGAGGTCGGAGCCGACGACTACCTGCCCAAGCCCTTCAACCCGCGCGAGCTGCTCGCGCGGATCAACGCGGTGCTGCGCCGCCGCCCGCCGCCCGAGGCGCCGGGCGCGCCGTCGATGGAGCCGCAGACCGTGGTCTTCGGCCCCTACGAGTTCGACCTGTCGCAGCGCCGGCTGTGCAAGGACGGCGAGCAGATCGCGCTGACCACCGGCGAGTTCTCGATGCTCAAGGCGCTGGTGCGCCACCCGCGCCAGCCGCTGTCGCGCGACAAGCTCGCGCAGCTGGCGCGCGGGCGCGAGTTCGAGCCCTTCGACCGCAGCCTGGACGTGCAGATCTCGCGGCTGCGCAAGATGCTCGAGCCCGATCCGGCGCAGCCGCGCTACATCCAGACCGTCTGGGGCGTGGGCTACGTGTTCGTGCCCGACGGCACGCACTGAGCCCAGCCGGCGGCCGCCACCGGCCCCGCGCATGGAACCGGCGGCAGCGCCCACCGGCACCGACGGCTGCGGCGCGCCGGCGCGGCCGCCGGCGCGCGCGACGCAGCCGCTAGGATCGGCGCAGCCGCGCTCGCTGCGCCGGCTGCTCGCCGCCGTGGCCCACAAGTCGATCCAGCTCAGCCTGTTCTGGCGCACCTTCTTCCTGCTGGCGGTGCTGCTGGCCGGCGTGGTCGGCGCGTGGGTGCAGACGCTGCGGCAGATGGACTTCGAGCCGCGCGCGGTGGTCGCCGCGCGTCAGACCGCGGGGCTGGTGAACCTGTCGCGCGCGGCGCTGCGCGGCGTCGACGGCATCAACCGGATCGCGCTGATCAAGACGATCGACGGCCAGGACGCGCTGCGCGTGCGCCCGCGCGAGCCCGACGACCGCTTCGAGCCCTACGCGAGCGACCGCTTCAGCCGCAGCGTCGCGCACGAGCTGAAGTCGCGGCTGGGCTTCGACGCGGTGGTCGCGCGCAGCGTCAACGGCGAGCCCGGGCTGTGGGTCGGCTTCTCGATCGACCAGGACCGCTACTGGGTGCGCACGCCG
>CAZKCJ010000224.1:3830-5149 GCA_964550885.1 uncultured Rubrivivax sp.
ACCACCTGGATGCTGTGGTTCGCGATCGCGCTGCTGGCGACGATCCTCGGCTCGGTGGTGATCGCGCGGCTGATCAACCGGCCGCTGCGCGAGCTGTCCTTCGCCGCCAGCCGCATCCGCGACGGCGACCTCGACTCGCGCCTGGACGAGAACCCGCTGACCAGCGAGATCCGCGAGGTCAACCGCGGCTTCAACCGGATGGCGCGCGAGCTCGCGCGGATCGAGGAGGACCGCGCGGTGATGCTCGCCGGCATCTCGCACGACCTGCGCACGCCGCTGGCGCGGCTGCGGCTGGAGACCGAGATGAGCGTCGCCAACGAGGAGGCGCGCAGCAACATGGCGGCCGACATCGAGCTGCTCGACGCGATCATCGACAAGTTCATGGACTACGCGCGCCCGGGCGAGGCCCAGCTGCGGCCGGTGCACCTGGCGGCGCTGATCGACCGCGAGGCCGCGCCCTTCCGCGACGCGGCCCAGATCCGGATCACCTCGCGGGTGCCGATCGACGTCGCGGTGCTGGTCGACGAGACCGAACTCGGCCGCGTGTTCGCGAACCTGTTCGAGAACGCGCGCCGCTACGGCCGCAGCATCGACACCGGCATCGCGCTGGTCAGCGTGAGCTACGCGCGCAGCGGGCTGTGGGCGGTGGTCACCGTGCGCGACCAGGGCCCCGGCGTCGCCGCCGACAAGCTCGGGCTGATCAGCACGCCCTTCTTCCGCGGCGACGCCGCGCGCACCGCCGCCAGCGGCGCCGGGCTGGGGCTGGCGATCGTCGAGAAGTCGCTGCAGCGCATGGGCGGCAGCCTGGAGCTGGCCAACGCACCCGAAGGCGGGCTGAGCGCGCGGCTGCGGCTGAAGCTCGCGCCGTAGCGCCGGTGCGGCCGCGCGCGCATCAGGGCGCGCGCCGCACCGCCACCGCGAGCTCCAGCGTGCGGCCGTCGCGCAGCACCTGCAGCCGCACCCGCTCGCCCACGCGCACCTCGTCGAGGCGGCCGAGCAGCTGGCCGACGCCGCTGACCTTGCGCCCCTCGATCGCGACGATCACGTCCCCCGGCTGCCAGCGCCCGTCGGCGCGCCGCTTCAGCCCGCGCAGGCCGGCGCGGTCGGCCGGCGAGCCCGGCTGCACCCGCAGCACGTAGACGCCATCGACGCCGAGCGCGCGCACCAGCCGCCGGTTCAGCCCTTCGTCGAACTCGGCGCCGATGCTCGGCGGCAGGTAGCGGCCGTCGCGGATCAGCTGCGGCACCACCCGGTTGACGGTGTCCACCGGCACCGCGAAGCCGATGCCGGCCGACACCCCCGACGGGCTGTAGATCGCG
>CAZKCJ010000225.1:0-5113 GCA_964550885.1 uncultured Rubrivivax sp.
CTGCTGGGCCTGCGCGCGCGCTACGCCGGGCTGCAGGCGATCGTCTACGACGACCCGCGCGGGCTGCAGGACAGCGTGGCCGACGGCGTCCTCGCGTTCACCGAGCTGACGCGCCGCGGCGCGCAGCGCCTGCAGCAGCAGCCGGCGCTGCGCGAGCAGCTGCTCGCGCGAGCGCGCGCCGACGACGTCGCGGTGCTGCTGCACTCGTCGGGCACCACCGGCGCGCCCAAGGGCATCCCGCTGAAGCACCGGCACGTGCTGTTCGCGGTGCGCAGCGCCGCGCAGGCCGGCTACTTCGGCGTCGGCGACACGCACATGGCGTACATGCCGATCGCCTGGGTCGGCGACTTCATCTTCACGATCGCCGCGGCGCTGGCGCTGCGCTTCTCGGTGAACATCCCCGAGAAGCAGGAGACGGTGCAGCGCGACCTGCGCGAGATCGCGCCGACCGTGTACTTCACCTCGCCGCGCGCCTGGTCGACGATGCTGACCCGGGTGCAGGTCGGCATCGCCGAGTCGACGCCGCTCAAGCGCCGGCTGTACGAGCACTTCATGCCCTTCGCGATCGAGCTGGAGCGCCGCCACCTGAAGGGGCGCGAGCCCGGCCTCGGCCAGCGGCTGTGGCGCGCGCTCGGCGAAGCGCTGATCTACGGCCCGATCCGCGACCAGCTCGGCCTGGCGCGCGCGCGCCACGCGTATACCGCCGGCGAGGCGATCGGCGAGGAGGTGTTCCTGTTCTTCCGCGCGCTGGGCGTGCCGCTGCGCCAGTTCTACGGCCAGACCGAGAACTCGGCGCTGTGCGCGGCGCAGGACGCGGGCACGGTCAAGCTGCACACGGTAGGCAAGCCCTTCCCCGGCATGGAGCTGCGGATCAGCGACAGCGGCGAGATCCTGGTACGCGGCGGCAACGTGTTCGACGGCTACTTCGAGGACCCGGCGGCCAGCGCCGAGGCGCTGCAGGACGGCTGGCTGCACACCGGCGACGCCGGCCACCTGGAGGCTGACGGCCAGCTGGTGGTGCTCGGGCGCGTGTCCGAGGTGGTGCACACCCGCACCGGCCAGCGCTTCATTCCGACCTTCATCGAGAACCAGCTGAAGTTCAGCCCCTACGTGAAGGACGTGTGCGTGCTCGGCGCCGGCCGCGACTGGCTGGCCGCGCTGGTGGCGATCGACTGGGACGCGGTCGGCCACTGGGCGCAGGAGCAGGGCGTGGCCTACACCTCGTTCGCCGACCTGTCGCAGCAGCCGCGGGTCTACGACCTGATCGCCGCGCTGATCACCGGGGTCAACGCGCGGCTGCCCGAGGGCACGCGGATCCGCCGCTTCGTCAACCTGCACAAGGAGTTCGACCCCGACGACGGCGAGGTCACGCGCACCCGCAAGCTGCGCCGCAGCGTGATCGACGAGCACTACCGCGACATCATCGACGCGGTCTACGCCGGCGCGGCCAGCGTGCAGGCGCAGGCGCAGATCGTCTACGAGACCGGCGAGTCGGGCGTGCTGAGCCGCGAGCTGGCGATCCGCGCGGTCGACGCGCCGGCCACCCGCGCGCCGGCTGCATCGGAGGCGGCGGCATGAGCTACTTCCTGGAGCTGCTGGTCAACGGCGCGCTCACCGGCCTGATGTACAGCATGGTCGCGCTGGGGATCGTGCTGATCTACAAGTCCTCGGGCGTGCTGAACTTCGCCGCCGGCGCGATGGTGATGATCGGCGGCTACGCGGTGTGGCTGCTGGGCCAGTGGGGGCTGCCGCTGCCGGCGGCGATCGCGCTGGCGCTGGTCGCGATGTTCGGCTTCGGCTGGCTGGCCGAGCGGCTGCTGCTGCGCACGATGGTCGGCCAGCCGATCATCATGATCGTGATGCTCACGCTCGGGCTGGACGTGTTCCTGCGCGGGTTGGGGCCGGGCTTCCTGGGCACCGAGCCCAAGCAGCTGGACATCGGCGTCGGGATCGCGCCGCTGATCATCGGCGACATCCTGACCAACCGCAGCTACGCGGTCGGCGGCGTGGTCGCGCTGGTGCTGATCGCGCTCGCGTTCGCGTTCTTCCGCACCCGGCTCGGGACCAAGCTGCGGGCGGTGTCGGACGACCACGTCGCCAGCTGGTCGGTGGGCATCTCGGTCGAGCACGCAGTGGCGATCTCGTGGGGGCTGGCCGGGCTGTGCGCGGTCGCCGCCGGCACGATGTGGGGGGCGGTGCAGGGGGTCGACTGGTCGCTGACCGCGCTGCTGTTCCCGGCGGTGGCGGTGGTGATCCTCGGCGGCATCGACAGCATCGCCGGCGCGCTGCTCGGCGGGCTGGCGGTGGGCATCCTCGGCAGCGTGATCCCCGGCTACGTCGACTCGCTGGTGGGCGGCAGCACGCGCGACGTGGTGACTTCGCTGGTGATCCTGCTGACCATCCTGATCCGGCCCTACGGCATGTTCGGCCGCGAAGACATCGAAAGGATCTGAAGCCCGATGTTCTACCGCCTGTCGGGGGTGTACCACACCCGCTACGCGCAGACCCGGCAGCTGTGGCCGCTGCCGGCCGACCGCTGGCAGGTGAGGCTGCTGGCGCTGCTCGCGCTGGCCGCGCCGCTGCTGCTGTCCGAGCTGTACCTGTCGAGCTACCTGCTGCCGTGGCTGGTGTTCAGCTCGGCCACGCTGGCGCTGACGCTGCTGATGGGGCTGGCCGGCCAGCTGCACTTCGGCTTCGCCGCGGTGATGGCGATCGGCGCGTACACCAGCATCCACGCGACCCGCGCCGGCCTGCCCTTCGAGCTGGCGCTGCTGGCCGCGGGCCTCGTGGCCGCGCTGATCGGCTGCCTGTTCGGCGCGGCCGCGCTGCGCGTCAAGGGCCTGTACCTGGTGATGGCGACGCTGGCGATGCAGTTCCTGGTCGACTGGGTGATCGTCAACGTCAGCGCGATCTCCGGCGGCGCGGTGGCGACGCTGCACACGCCGGCGGTGCGCTTCCTGCTGCTGCCGATCGACAGCCTGCCCAGCCGCTACTACCTGGTGCTGGCGTGGACCGCGCTGGTCACGCTGCTGATCCTGAACATCAAGCGCAGCAGCTTCGGCCGCGCGCTGGTCGCGGTGCGCGACAAGGACTTCGCCGCGGCGGTGATCGGCGTGGACATCTTCAAGTACAAGCTGCTGGCCTTCTTCACCAGCTCCTTCCTCGGCGGCATCAGCGGCGCGGTGCTGGCCTTCGGCTTCTACCAGGCGGTCACGCCGTCGCAGTTCAACTTCGACGTGACCATCCAGCTGGTGGCGATGGCGCTGGTCGGCGGGCTGGGCAGCGTGATCGGCGCGTTCCTGGGCGCGGGCTTCGTGCTGCTGGCGCCGATCGTGCTGCTCAACCTGATCGCGCGCCTGGTCGACGCCGGCTGGCTGGACGTGTCGACCTCGCTGATGGCGCACATTCCGCTGATGCTGTACGGCGCGATGATCATCGGCTTCCTGCTGTTCGAGCCGCTGGGCCTCGCGAAGATCTACGATAACGCGCGCAAGTACCTGCTGGTCTGGCCGTTCCGCCACACCCAGAGCTGAGCGTCCGTCCACTTCCCCGGGGAGTCGTCCCCGCAACCAGGAGAGCATCGACATGAAGCACACCCGCCCCTCGTTGATCCGCCGCAGCCTGCTGGCCGCGGCGCTGGCCGCCGCCGGCCTGGGCAGCGCGCCGGCGCTGGCGCAGGACAAGGCGCCGATCCAGTTCGCGACGCTGCTCGACTTCACCCGCGTCTACACCTTCCTGACCGACGAGTACAGCCAGGGCCAGCAGGACTACATCAAGCTGGTCAACCTCGAGGGCGGGATCGCCGGCCAGCCGGTCAAGCTGATCATCAAGGACCACGCGAGCTACCCGGAGCGCGGGATCGCGCTGTACAACGAGGCGCGGCGTGACGGCGCGGTGTTCTTCGACTTCCTGAGCACGCCGGTGGCCAACGCGCTGATGCCGCGCGCGAACGAGGACCACCTGCCGATGATGACCTTCGCCCACGGCCGCGCCGACGCCGCCGACGGCCAGGCCTTCCCGTACGTGTTCCCGTCGGCGGCGATCTACCGCTCGCAGGCGGCGCTGCTGCTGCAGTACATCGACGCGCACGAGGGCGGCCTGAAGGGCAAGAAGATCGCGTTCGTGCACATCGACTCGCCCTTCGGCAAGGAGCCGATCGAGCTGCTCAACCGGGTCTCGCAGACCAAGGGCTTCGAGCTCAAGCTGTTTCCCTACCCGGTGCCCGGCACCGAGCAGGCGGCGACCTGGAGCGAGGTGCGTCGCTACCGGCCCGACAAGGTGATCATCTGGGGCGCCGGGCCGGGGCAGGCGGTGTCGATCCGCAGCGCGGTCGGCAACGGCATCGCGCCGAAGGACATCCACTCGGTGATCTGGCTGTCCGAGAGCGACATGCAGGCGTTCAAGGGCAACGAGGTGGTCGGCGTCAAGCGCTTCACCGCGGTCAACACCGGCACCAGCCCGGCGCTGCTGCAGCGGGTGATCGACAAGGTGGTCAACGCCGGGCAGGGCACTGGCGACAAGGCCAAGGTCGGCACCACCTACTACAACATCGGCGTGGCCAGCATGGCGATCACGGTCGAGGCGGCGAAGCTGGCGCTGAAGAAGTCGGGCCCGCCGCTGACCGGCGAGAAGCTGAAGGACGGCTTCGAGATGCTGAAGGACTTCGACGCCGAAGGCCTGATGCCGCGGCTGACGATCACCCCGCAGGACCACCAGGGCGGCGGCTGGGGCCGCGTGTCCGAGTGGGACGGCAAGCAGTGGGCGCCCAAGAGCGACTGGTCGCGTGCGTTCCAGGACGTGGTCTGGGACCTGATCCGCGAGGACGTGGCCAAGGCGCAGAAGAAGTAGGCCGCGGCTGCGCGGGCGCGGCGGGCAGCGCCCGCGCGCCCGCCGCGCGACGCTTGGTGCAAAGGGGTACGGCTTGAGCCTGCTGTCGCTGAACAACGTCGAGGTCGCCTACGACCGCGTGTTCCTCGCGATCAAGGGCGTGTCGCTGGTGGTCGAGGAGGGCTCGATGGTCGCGCTGCTCGGCGCCAACGGCGCCGGCAAGTCGACCACGCTGAAGACGATCAGCGGCCTGCTCGCGCCCGAGCGCGGCGAGGTGCGCCGCGGG
>CAZKCJ010000226.1:0-3217 GCA_964550885.1 uncultured Rubrivivax sp.
ACCCCGGATCCGCCGATGAGCAAGCCCGACTACCGCGCCACGCTGAACCTGCCCGACACGCCGTTCCCGATGCGCGGCGACCTCGCGCGGCGCGAGCCGGGCTGGGTGCGGCAGTGGAACGAGCAGGGGCTGTACCAGCGGCTGCGCGACGTGCGTCGCGACGCGCCCAAGTTCATCCTGCACGACGGCCCGCCGTACGCGAACGGCCAGATCCACATGGGCCACGCGGTCAACAAGGTGCTGAAGGACATGATCGTCAAGGCGCGCCAGCTGGCGGGCTTCGACGCGCAGTACGTGCCCGGCTGGGACTGCCACGGGCTGCCGATCGAGAACGCGATCGAGAAGCTGCATGGCCGCTCGCTGAGCCGCGACGAGATGCAGGCCAAGAGCCGCGCCTACGCGACCGAGCAGATCGCGCTGCAGATGGCCGACTTCCAGCGTCTGGGCGTGCTCGGCGACTGGCGGCGGCCGTACCGCACGATGGATCCGGCCAACGAGGCCGGCGAGCTGCGCGCGCTCAAGCGGGTGATGGAGCGCGGCTTCGTCTACCGCGGCCTCAAGCCCGTGTACTGGTGCTTCGACTGCGGCAGCTCGCTGGCCGAGTTCGAGATCGAGTACGCCGACAAGAAGAGCCAGGCGATCGACGTCGCCTTCGCCTGCGCCGAACCCGGGCGGCTGGCCGCGGCCTTCGGCCTGCGCGAGCTGCCCGGCGAGGCCTACGCGGTGATCTGGACGACGACCGCGTGGACGATCCCGGCCAACCAGGCGCTGCACCTGAACCCGGAGCTGGACTACGCGCTGGTGCGCACCGAGCGCGGGCTGCTGCTGCTGGCCGCGGCGCTGGTCGAGAAGTGCCTGGCGCGCTACGGCCTGCAGGGCGAGGTGATCGCCACCGCCAAGGGCGCGCGGCTCGACCGCATCAACTTCCACCACCCGCTCGCGCAGCTGGACCCGGGCTACGACCGGCTCGCGCCGGTGTACCTGGCCGACTTCGCGACCGCCGAGGACGGCACCGGCGTCGTGCACTCGTCGCCGGCGTACGGGCTGGAGGACTTCCACTCCTGCGTCGCGCACGGGCTGAAGACCGATGACATCCTGAACCCGGTGCAGGCCCAGGGTGCGTACGCGGCCGACTTCCCGCTGTTTGGCGGGCTGGACATCTGGCAGGCGGTGCCGAAGATCATCGACGCGCTGCGCCGCGCCGGCCGGCTGCTGGCCACCGCGACCATCAGCCACAGCTACCCGCACTGCTGGCGCCACAAGAGCGCGGTGATCTACCGCGCCGCCGCGCAGTGGTTCATCCGGATGGACGCAGGCGAAGGCGTGTTCACCCAGGACAAGGCCGAGCACACGCTGCGCGAGCTCGCGCTGGCGGCGATCGACCGCACCGCGTTCTACCCGGAGAGCGGCCGCGCGCGGCTGCGCGACATGATCGCCAACCGCCCCGACTGGTGCATCAGCCGCCAGCGCAGCTGGGGCGTGCCGCTGCCCTTCTTCCTGCACCGGGAAACCGGCGAACTGCACCCGCGCACGATGGCGATCATCGACCAGGCGGCGGCGATCGTCGAGCGCGGCGGCATCGAGGCCTGGAGCCGCGCGAGCGCCGAGCAGATCCTCGGCGCCGCCGACGCCGCGCACTACACCAAGAGCAGCGACATCCTCGAGGTCTGGTTCGACTCGGGCTCGACCTTCTGGCACGTGCTGCGCGGCACCCACGCGCACACCGGCAGCAGCCTCGGCCACCACGACCAGGGCCCCGAGGCCGACCTGTACCTCGAGGGCCACGACCAGCACCGCGGCTGGTTCCACAGCTCGCTGCTGGTGGCCTGCGCGATCTACGGCCGCGCGCCCTACCGCGGGCTGCTGACCCACGGCTTCACCGTCGACGCGCAGGGCCGCAAGATGAGCAAGAGCCTGGGCAACGGGATCGAGCCGCAGAAGGTCAGCTCCACCCTGGGCGCCGAGATCGTGCGGCTGTGGGTCGCGGCCAGCGACTACTCGGGCGACATCGCCGGCGACGACGAGATTCTCAAGCGCGTCGTCGACGCCTACCGCCGCATCCGCAACACGCTGCGCTTCCTGCTCGCCAACACCAGCGACTTCGACCCCGCTGCCGACGCGGTGCCGCACGCGCAGCTGCTCGAGCTCGACCGCTGGGCGCTGGCCCGCGCGGAACAGTTCCAGGCCGAGGTGCTGCGGCACTACGAGGTCTACGAGTTCCACCCGGTGGTCGCCAAGCTGCAGGTGTTCTGCAGCGAGGACCTGGGCGCGTTCTACCTCGACGTGCTGAAGGATCGCCTGTACACCACCGCGCCGAAGAGCCTGGCGCGGCGCAGCGCGCAGACCGCGCTCGTGCAGCTGACGCACGCGCTGCTGCGCTGGATGGCGCCGTTCCTGAGCTTCACCGCGGAGGAAGCCTGGAGCGTGTTCGCGCCGGGCCAGGGTTCGATCTTCGAGCAGTGCTACTGGGACTTCGGCGCTGGCGGCGGCGGCGACGCCGCCGCGCTGCTCGCCAAGTGGCAGGCGATCCGCGCAGTGCGCGACGCCGCCAACAAGGCGATCGAGACGGTGCGCAGCACCGGCGCGATCGGCTCGTCGCTGCAGGCCGAGCTGACGCTGACCGCGCCGCCCGAGACGCACGCGCTGTTGGCCACGCTGGGCGAGGACCTGAAGTTCGTGTTCATCACCTCCAGCGCGACGCTCGTCGCCGGCGACGCGCTCGCGGTCAGCGTGACCCCGTCGACGGCCACCAAGTGCGAGCGCTGCTGGCACTGGCGCGACGACGTCGGCCACGATCGCGCGCACCCGGCGCTGTGCGGCCGCTGCACCAGCAACCTGTACGGCGCGGGCGAGACGCGCAGCTTCGCCTGAGCATGGCCGCGCGCGACGCGGCCGCTGCGCGCGGCGCCGGCCCCTGGCTCGCGCTGGCGGCCGCCGTCGTGCTGCTCGACCAGCTGGCCAAGGCGGCGGTGGTCAACGCGTTTGCGCTGCACGACAGCGTCGCGCTCACCGGCTGGTTCAACCTGGTGCGGGTGCACAACAGCGGCGCCGCCTTCAGCTTCCTGGCCGGCGCTTCGGGCTGGCAGCGCTGGTTCTTCGTTGCGCTCGGCCTGGCCGCCGCGGGCTTCATCGTCTGGCTGCTGCGGCGCCACCCGGGGCACAAGCTCTTCGCCTTCGCGCTGGCGATGATCCTGGGCGGCGCGCTCGGCAACGTGGT
>CAZKCJ010000226.1:3227-5111 GCA_964550885.1 uncultured Rubrivivax sp.
ACGTGGTCGACCGGCTACTGCACGGCCACGTGGTCGACTTCATCCAGCTGCACTACGCCGGCTGGTACTTCCCGGCCTTCAACCTGGCCGACAGCGCGATCACCCTCGGCGCCGCCTGCCTGATCGTCGACGAGCTGCGCCGCGCACGGCGCCGGCACTGAACCGCGGCGCCCGCCGCCGCTGACCCGCCAGCCTCAGGGCAGCAGCACGCTGCTGCCGGTGGTGCGGCGCGCCTCCAGGTCGCGGTGCGCCTGCGCGACCTGGTCGAGCGGGTAGCGCTGGTCGATGCGGATCCTCACCTGCCCGCTGGCCACCACTGCGAACAGGTCGTCGGCCATCGCCTGCGTCGAAGCGCGCGTGGCGATGTGCGTGAACAGCAGCGCGCGCGTCAGGTACAGCGAGCCCTTGGCGGCCAGCACCGACGGCGAGAACGCCGGCACCGGCCCCGACGAGTTGCCGAAGCTGGCCATCAGCCCGAACGGGCGCAGGCAGTCCAGGCTGCCCTCCCAGGTGTCCTTGCCGACCGAGTCGTAGACCACCTTCACGCCCTTGCCGCCGGTGATCTCCTTGACCCGCGCGACGAAGTCCTCGCTCGCGTAGTTGATCGCGTGCGCGGCGCCGTGCTCGAGCGCGAGCTGGCACTTGGCGTCGCTGCCGGCGGTGCCGATCAGCTGCAGCCCGAGCGCGCGCGCCCACTGGCAGGCGATCAGCCCGACGCCGCCGGCGGCGGCGTGGAACAGCAGGTGGTCGCCCGGCTGCAGGCCTTCGACCGGCAGCGTCTTCTTCAGCAGGTACTGCACCGTCAGGCCCTTGAGCATCATCGCCGCGCCGGTCTCGAAGTCGATCGCGTCGGGCAGCCGGCACACCGCGGTCGCCGGCAGCACCCGCGCCTGGCTGTACGCACCCGGCGGCAGGCTCGCGTAGGCGGCGCGGTCGCCCACGCGCAGGTGCTCGACGCCGGCACCCACCGCCTCGATCACGCCGGCGCCCTCGACCCCCAGCGCCAGCGGCAGCGGGTTCGGGTACAGCCCGGCGCGCTGGTAGACGTCGATGAAGTTCAGCCCGCAGGCGTGGTGGCGGATGCGCAGCTCGCCCGGGCCGGGTTCGCCCAGCGGCAGCTCGACCAGCTGCAGCACTTCCGGCCCGCCGTGGCGGCTGATCTGGACGGTGCGGGCGTGCGGGCTCATCGTGGTCTCCGGCTGGGCTGGGTCAGGCGGCAAGCTTAGGCCATGCGGCGCATGCTGGCGCAGTGCGGGGCCGCGGGGGCCGCCTGATCCCGTCGGCGAGAATCGACCGCTGTTCTCCCCGATCCACCGCCTGCAAGCTCCGCGTCGCGATGAAGCGCCTGACCAGCGCCCCGAACCTGGCCCTCGCCACGCTGTGGGCCGACCAGCTGAGCGCCGGCGGCATCGACGCGACCGTGCAGCACATCTGGACCAGCAGCATCGCCGGCGAGATCCCGGTCGACCAGACCCTGCCCGAGATCTGGATCACCGACGACGCCCGCTACGCCGAGGCGGTGCAGCTGCTGCACGAGCTGCGCCACCCGCCGTGGCGGCACTGGGTGTGCCGCTCCTGCCTGGAGCAGGTCGACGGCCCGTTCGAGCAGTGCTGGAACTGCGGCGCCGCGCGGCCGCGCGACGGGTCGTGAGCCGCCGCTGCGTCGTCGCGCGCGCCGCGCGTGCACCGGCCCGCGGTCGGGGCGCGCGCGGGCGATGGTGCGCCTGAGCCCGCGCCTGGCGGCGCTGCTGCTGCTGCCGCCGCTGCTGTGGGCGAGCAACGCGGTGGTCGGCCGGCTGGTGGTCGGCCTGATCCCGCCGCTGCTGCTGAACGCCTTGCGCTGGAGCGTCGCGCTCGCGCTGCTGCTGCCGCTGGGCTGGCGCG
>CAZKCJ010000227.1:0-5100 GCA_964550885.1 uncultured Rubrivivax sp.
GTGCGTCGACGACGACGGCGCCGGCATCCCGCCGGCGCAGCGCGAGCACGCGTTCGACCGCTTCGTGCGCGGCGTCGGCGCGGCCGAGCCCGGCGACGGCAGCGGCCTGGGCCTGGCGATCGCGCGCCGCATCGTCGAGCGCCACCGTGGCAGCATCGCGCTCGACGCCGCGCCGCTCGGCGGCCTGCGCGTGCGCGTGCGGATGCCGGCGCGCGCCGCCCCGACCGAACGGAGACCTGCATGAACACGAGTGATCGAAGCCGCGTCGCCGGCAGGTGCGCGGGCAGCCCGCCGCCGGGTCGGCGCCCCGGCGGCGGGCGTGCGGCGGCCGCCCGATCGGCGCGCGTGCCGCAGCTGCTCGCGGCGGCAGCGCTGGCGCTGCTCGCACCGATGGCGCAGGCGACGCAGGCGACGCAGGCGGCGCATGACGCGCATGACGCGGATGACGCGCAGGCAGCGCAGACGGCGACGCCGGGGCAGGCAGCGCGGCTGGTGCAGCTGGCGCAGGCGGCACCGATGGCACCGGTGGGGCCAGCTGCGCCACCGGCCGCGGCCCCGCCACCCGCGACCGTCGGCGACGGTTGGCTGAAGCTGCCGGCGCGGCCGCGGGTCAGCTACGAGACGGTGCAGTCCGACGCGGGCGAGAAGATGGGGCTGGTCGGCACCACCTACCTGATCGAGGCGCTGCCGCGGCTGTGCGTCGGGCCGGCGGTGTACGGCTCGGCCAGCGGGCAGCGCGGCGGGATGTTCACGGTCGGCGGCGAGGTCGCGCTGTGCACGCCGCTGGTCAGCCGGCTGAGCCTGGTCGCCGGGGTCTACGCCGGCGGCGGCGGCGGCGGCGGGGCGCCGGTCGGCGGCGGGCTGATGCTGCGGCCGCACGCCGACCTGCTGTGGGACTTCGGGCCGCTGAGCGCCGGCCTGAGCTGGTCGTACCTGAGCTTCCCCGGCGGCGACTACGGCAGCTCGCAGCTCGGCCTGGTGCTGCAGACCGAGACCGGGTTCAGGCGCTGGGCGGGCGGCCCCGCGCAGCCGAGCACGGCAGCCGGCGGCGTCGGCTTCGACCGGGTGATTGCGCAGGCCGGCCTGTGGTGGCCGCGCGCCGGCACGCTGGCGATCAGCGGCGCGCCGCTGGGGACGATCGCGCTGGTCGGCGCACGCGCCGAGGCCGACCTGGTCGGGCCGCTGTGGCTGGGCGTCGAGACCAACGCGGCGGCCAACAACGCCGCCGGCTACGCCGAGTTCCTGGGCAACCTGGGCGCCACCTGGGCGATCGACGACGTCGGCCGGCTGCGCGCCGGCGGCCGGATCGCGCTGGGCATGGGCGGCGGCGGCGACCTGCCGGTCGGCGGCGGGCTGCTGGTGAAGGCCGCGGTCGATGCCAGCTGGCAGCTCACGCCCGGCTTGGGCCTGGGGCTCGAGGCCGGCTGGGCGGCGGCGCCGCAGGGCGACCTGGCCGCGCCCTATGGGCTGGTCGCGCTGCGCTGGCAGCTCCAGCCGCTGCCCGGCCAGCCGGTGCGGCTGGTGCGGCAGGACTGGAGCGTCGGCGTCGAGACGGTGTTCGACGCCGCGCGCAAGATCGGGCCGGCGCGCAGCCTGCAGCAGGTGAGCCTGAAGTACGCGCGCTACCTGAACGACTGGGTCTACCTGAACGGCCAGGTGCAGAGCGCGTTCTCCGGCGAGGCGGGCGCGTTCTCGGTCGGCCTGTTCGGCGTCGGCGCGACCTGGGCGGCGACGCCGGCGCTGGCGCTGGGCGCCGAGCTCGCGCTCGGCGCGGCCGGCGGCGGCGGCGTCGACACCGGGCGCGGCGCGGTGGTCAAGCCGCTGCTGCAGGCCGGGCTGGTGCTGAGCCCGCACGCGGCGCTGCGCGTGGGCGGCGGCTGGCTCAAGGCGCTGGACGGACCGCTGTCGAGCGCGGTCGCCGAGCTGACGCTGGTCTACCGCTTCGACACGCTCGGTGCGTACTGACGCCTTCGGCACTTCGTTTCCTCGCTGTCGCCGCGCGGCCCGCGCCACCCCATTCGGCGTTGCGCCGAAAGCAGCCCTGCGTGCGGATGCCCGTGGCGCACGGGGCCGGCGACGGGGTGGCCGACTCCGTTCAGCGAACTCTTATTCACTCCGTCGGCCACCCCGCCGCCGGCCCGGCTGGTGGTTCCCCAGGGCCGTTACGCGCGGCTGCTCGCAGCGCGCATGCCTGATGCAGAAGCAGCCCGATGGCGGCGGAAGAGCCGCCGAGAGCAGCAGGGGCGCCGCAGCGGAGCACGCGGTCGACCCATTCGCCGTCGGCTGACCGCAGGCCGACGACCGCGCTGCGCGCGCGGGCTCGCGCTGGGCATGGCGCGGCGCCGCGCTTATCCTTGCCGGCAACGGTGGCGCCGCGGGGAGGCTATCGCCGGCGACGGGCGCTGCGCACGGGGGTGCGCGCGCGCCCACCGACACCGGTTCAACCGGCTCGACCGTCGGGCCCAGGCGAAGGAGGTTGTGGATCAGGCAAACGAATACGCGCAGTCCGGGTTGAAACACGATCCCCCGCCGAGCCGAATGCTTGCTGCAACCGGGTTTTGCCGGGGTGA
The DNA here is from genome assembly GCA_964550885.1 of uncultured Rubrivivax sp. GTDB lineage: Bacteria > Pseudomonadota > Gammaproteobacteria > Burkholderiales > Burkholderiaceae_C > Rubrivivax. The sequence goes on from CAZKCJ010000227.1 coordinate 2,571, forward strand.
TCCTTGGATGAGAATGCAGCCGACCTTCCGCGGGAAGGGAACCTAGGAGACCGTCACATGAAACAAGCCTACTTTCTGACCGGCACCGATCTCGAAGTCGGCAAGTCGCTGATCGCCGCCGGCCTGCTGCACACCGCCGCGCAGTCCTGGGACATGAAGGTGCTGGGGCTGAAGCCGGTGGTCACCGGCAACGGCAAGGACATGGACAGCCTGATGGCCGCGAGCAACGTCGAAGCGCCGATGCACTACATCAACCCCTATCGCTTCGAGGAGCCGGTCGCGCCCAACATCGCCGCGCGCAGCGTCGGCCAGACGATCGACCTGGCGCACATCAAGTACTGCTTCGACGAGGTGCGCAACCGCGCCGACTTCATCGTCGTCGAAGGCATCGGCGGCTTCTGCGCGCCGCTGAACGAGACCCAGACCGTCGCCGACCTGGCCAAGCTGCTGGCGCTGCCGGTGATCGTGGTCGTCGGCCTGAGGCTGGGCTGCCTCGGGCACACGCTGATGACGATGGAAGTCATCAAGGGCCGCGGGCTGCCGATCGCCGGCTGGGTGGCCAACGAGATGGAGCGCGACATGTCGTACGTGTCCGAGAACGTCAGCACGCTCAAGGACTTCCTGGACGTGCCGCTGCTGGGCTTCATCCGCTACCAGGACAAGCCCGACGGCCGCAACCTGGTCAAGCAGCTGTCGATGCCCGACTAGGCCGAGCGGCGCGCGGCCTGCGCGCCAAGCGGTCCAGCGCGGCGCCGCGGCGCCGCCCTAACCCCCGCTTCATCGAACGCTAACCGAGTGCTAACCCGGGCTGCCTAAGGTCCGGGGCGAGCGCGCGGCTGGCGCGTCCAACCCAAGGATCATTCGATGAAGCTCAAGCCCCTGAACCTCGCGCTGGTCGCTGCCGGCGTGCTCGCCGTCGGCACTGCCGGCGCCTTCAGCCTGACGCCGGACTGGCTCAAGGCCAAGCCCGACGCGGCGCCGCCGCCCGCCGCGGTCGCGGCGGCGCCGGCCGCGCAGCCGGCGCCGGTGCCGCTGGTCGCCGATGCCGCCGCCACGCCCGACTACCGCGCGATCGTGCAGCGCTTCGGGCCGGCGGTGGTCGGCATCACCGTGGCCGGCACCCACAAGGTCGATGCCGACGAGCCCGGCGAAGCGCCGCGCGGCCTGCCGCCCGGCCTCGAGAACGACCCGTTCTTCCAGTTCTTCAAGGGCATCCCGGGCTTCGGCCAGCGCATGCCCAACGGCGGCTCGCCGCAGGAGCCGTTCCGCGGCCAGGGCTCGGGCTTCATCGTCGCCAGCGACGGCCTGATCCTGACCAACGCGCACGTGGTGCGCGACGCCAAGGAGGTGACCGTCAAGCTCAGCGACCGGCGCGAGTTCCCGGCCAAGGTGCTGGGCTCCGACCCGGTGACCGACGTCGCGGTGCTGCGCATCGACGCCAAGGGCCTGCCGACGGTGCGCGTCGGCGACTCCAGGGCGCTGCAGGTCGGCGACCCGGTGCTCGCGATCGGCGCGCCCTTCGGCTTCGAGCAGAGCGCGACCCAGGGCATCGTCAGCGCCAAGGGGCGCTCGCTGCCGGGCGAGTCGGTCGTGCCCTTCATCCAGACCGACGTCGCGGTCAACCCGGGCAACTCGGGCGGGCCGCTGTTCAACGGCCGGGGCGAGGTCGTCGGCATCAACGCGCAGATCTACTCGCGCACCGGCGGCTACCAGGGGCTGAGCTTCGCGATCCCGATCGACGTCGCGCTCAACGTGCGCGACCAGATCGTCGCCACCGGCAAGGCCGAGCACGGCCGCCTCGGCGTGGTCGTGCAGGACCTGAACCAGGGCCTGGCCGAGTCCTTCGGCCTGCAGCGGCCCGACGGTGCGCTGGTGTCGCAGGTGGCGCCGGGCAGCGCCGCCGCGGCCGCCGGGCTGAAGCCGGGCGACGTGATCACCAGCGTCAACGGCCAGCCGATCGAGCGCTCGGGCACGCTGTCCAGCGTGGTCGGCATGTCGGCGCCGGGGCGGACGGTGGCCCTGAAGGTCTGGCGCAACCAGCGCGAGATCGAGCTGCAGGCCAAGCTCGGCAACGCCGGTGGCGACGACGTGCAGGTGGCCGAGGCCGGCTCGGGCGCCGCCGCGCAGGGGCCGCAGCTGGGCCTGGGACTGCGCCCGCTGCAGCCGCAGGAGCGGCAGGCCGCGCACACCGACGGCGGGCTGGTGGTCGAACGCGTCGCCGGCGCCGCCGCGCGCGCCGGCATCGAGCGCGGCGACGTGCTGCTCGCGGTCAACGGCCGGCCGGTCAGCTCGGTCGACCAAGTGCGCGAGCTGCTGAAGGCCAAGCCCAAGAGCGTGGCGCTGCTGGTGCAGCGCGACGGCAACCAGCTGTTCGTGCCGGTGCCGCTGGGCTGAACCTACTTCCGGCAGTTGACCGCTTTGTGCCGCTGGCAAGACCGCATGAACAGTGACTTTCGAGCCCACGACGACCCTCACCTCTTGGGTGAGAGCGCTACGCGCCCGATTGGGTCGCGCTGCGGCACGCTGGCGG
>CAZKCJ010000228.1:0-1894 GCA_964550885.1 uncultured Rubrivivax sp.
GCATCTGCTGCAGCTGCGCGTCCAGCGCCGCGAGCTGCGCCGGCGCGGTGCGCAGCACGCGGATCGCCGGCTGCAGCGCGACCAGCCACAGCAGCGCCGCGCCGACGACCAGCGCGGCGGCGAGCGCGAGCCCGCGCTCGCGCGCCGCGAGCCCGCGCCAGTAGGCGAGCAGCCCCGGCAGCCGGGCTGCGCTCGCGCCGGTGGCGGTGGCGGTGTTCATGTGGGGGCGGCGCCGCTGCGGCGCAGCGTGACGCGGCCGTCGGCGGCGTCGACACCGACGCCGGCGCTGCGCAGCCGCTCGCGCAGCTGCAGCGTCTGCGCGTCGGTCCAGCCCGGCGCGGTGAAGCTCAGCTGCCCCGGCTCGAAGCGCAGCGTGTGCAGCGGCGCGAAGCCTTCGGGCCACGCGGCCGCAGCCGCGCCCAGCAGCGTCTCCAGGTCGCCATCGCCGGCGCGGCCGGCGGCGGCGCGCAGCAGCTCGACTTCGCGCTGCATCTGCAGCGGCGCGTCGAGCACGGTGCGCACGCCGGGGAAGGTGCTGCGCAGCAGCGTGTCCTGCGCGGCCTTGCGCGCGGCCAGCGCGCGCTGCTGCTGCCACGCATAGGCGTTCAGGCCCAGCACCTGCAGCCCCAGCAGCACCGCCACGCCGATGCGCACCGGCCGCCACGTCGGGCTGCGCAGCCGCCGCCACCCGGCGCGCAGCGCGCGCGTGCCGCGGTGGCGCAGCGTGAGCTCGAACTGGCGCAGGTTCCACAGCGAGCGCGCGGCCTGCAGCGCGCGCTCGCCGTCGCCCAGCAGCGTCAGGCTCGCGCCCAGCCAGCGCTCGGCCGGCGCCGCCACCGCCGGGGTCGCGGTCCAGCGGGTCGGCTGCGCGAGCAGCCGCGGCTGCAGCGCGCGCGCGAGCGAGCCCTGCAGCCGCAGCAGGGTCAGGCCCTGCTCGTCGCTGTGGCTGAGCATCACCTCGCCGCTGCCGGCGGCGGTCGGCGACGCGCTGAAGAAGTGGCCCTGCGCGGTGTCGCCCGGCCAGGCCGACGGCACCACGCGGTCGACCACCGGGCCGGCGCGCTCGATCCGCTCGATCTCGGCGCGCAGCCAGGCCTTGTGCACGACCGCGACCCAGGTCGGTGCGCCGGCCACGCTGCCGGGCGCGAGCGCCAGGTGCAGCGCGTCGTCGTCCTCGAGCAGATGCTCCTCGAGCAGGCCGCCCAGCGCCGCGCGCAGCCGCGCGGCGGGTGCCTTGGGCAGCGTGAGTCGCTGCCAGCCGACGTCGGCGTCGGCGAGCACCGCGACCACGCTGTCGGCCTTGGGCCACAGCGCCGGCGCCGCGCGGCCCTGCTTGCCCGGCTGCAGCCCGTCGGCGCTGTGCACGTACGCGTAGCCGTCGTCGGCGGACGCACCCGCCGGCTCCGAACCCAGGCGGGTACGGGGCGGGATCAGGACGACGAGCACCGACATGGCAGCTTCCGGACGCAGGCAGGAGCCTTTATAACAATTCCCTAGCTCAAGAAATCAAAGACTTAGACCATCTTCTTCAGTTTGATTGCAGCTTTCGCCAGCGGCCGCGGCCAGCCGCGTCGATCGCCTGGCCGCGGCGCCGATAGGCCGCTTGGCGCCGGGCGCCCGCGTGGCGCGAGTTGGCGCCGCGGCCGCCGGCATGTCGCGCCGGGCTGCGCGACGTTCGGCGATGCGCTGGCGGTGCGCGCCCGGCCCCGTGCGGTACCGCGATGCATCAGGAGCCACGAGGTGCAACCGCGTGGCGCTCGCGCCACAGGCTCGTCACCACCCGCCCTGCGCGGTGGACCAGCATCCGCTCCTCGACGACGCGGTCACGCGCGCGCAGCCGCCCCGTGACCTCGAAGTAGTTCGAGCCGACCGAGGTGCGGCGCGCGTCGAAGGC
>CAZKCJ010000228.1:1904-4849 GCA_964550885.1 uncultured Rubrivivax sp.
AGCCGGCGACGCCGGGCACGGCGGCGCGGGCGTCGTCGATCGAGCGCAGCGGCTGCGCCTGGCGCGCCTGCACCAGCTGCTGCGCGCTGGCGCTGTCCAGCCCGGCGAGCGCGCCGACCAGCACCTGGGCCGATGCGGTGTTCAGGTTCAGCGGCGTCGGCTGCGGCAGCAGCACCACCAGCGGCTCGAGCGCGGCGACGTCGGCGGCGTCCAGCCCGAGCCAGGTCAGCTGCGCGACGCTGCGCGGCGCCAGCGGCGCGTCGGTGCCGACCGCGCCCACCCGCGCCGCCCAGGCCGCGCGCAGGCCCTCGGCGATCGTCTGCGCCACTTCGGGCGCCAGCCCGGCCGACTCGCACAGCCGGGTCAGCGCGGCGACCTCGGCGGGCACCAGCCGGTACTTCGCGTCGACCAGGTTGCGCAGGTTGTAGCGCGCCTGCGCGTCCTGGATGCGCCCGCTCAGGTAGACCTCGAGGTCGGAGTCGGCGCTGCGGTCGCGGTCGACCGCAAGCAGCCCCGACAGCGATGACTCCTGCAGCTCGGTCGCCCAGGGTTCGCCCAGGTGGTCGACCCCCGGCGTGCGGCCGTCCAGCCGCAGCATCACCCGGCCGAAGTCGAGCGAGCCGGTGAGGATCCAGGTCGCCTGCGCGCGCGCGCGCTCGGCGGTCTCGACCTGCAGCGCGCGCCACTGCTGCCAGACCATCGCCGCGGCGAGGGTGGCGACCAGGGTCAGGATGACCATCGCCATCAGCAGCGCCGCGCCGCGGCTGGGCGATGCGCGGCGACCGCGCCCCGCCCTCGCGCGGCGGGTTGAGCGCAGCGAGATGAACGCTTGGGCGCGACCAGGCGCACTCATGGCGAAGGCACCGGCAGCATCAGGTCGCGGGTCAGCTGCTGGCCGTTGATCGCCAGCACCAGGCGCACGCCGGTCGGCAGCTGCTCGCGCTGCTGCGCGCTGTCGCCGGCGCCCTGGTCGCCGCTGGACTGCGCGTTGCTCCAGCCGTTGCCGCGATAGAAGTAGACCTGGATCGAATCGACGCGGTCGAGCAGCCGCAACTGCCCGGGCTCGTCGCCGAGCAGCTGCTGGCTGCGCAGCCAGTCGTCCTGCAGCTGGCGCACCTGGGTCACCGCCGGCGCGGCCCAGCGCAGCCAGCGATCACCGTGCAGCGACCAGGCGACCAGCTGCGCGCCGGCGTCGGTGCTGCGCACCAGCCGCAGCGTGGCGCCGTCGAAGGCCAGCGCCGGCACCACGCCGACGTCCTGCAGCGCCTGCAGGTCGCGGTCCCACTGCGCGATCACCGTGGCCACGCGCAGCGTGTGGTCCAGCTGCTGCTGGCCGCGGTCGCGCGAGCGCGCGATCGCGTCGACTCCCTGCCAGGCCATCGTCGCCAGCAGCGCGAGGATGCTGATCGCGACCAGCACCTCGACCAGCGTGAAGCCGCGGCGGATCGGCGCCATGGGCTCAGCGCCGGTACAGCAGCGTCGACAGCCGCAGCAGCGGCCGGCCGTGCTCGTCGGCGACGCTGGCGTCGACCAGCCGCAGGTCGGGGTACTGCGTGCGCTGCACGTGCAGCCGGCCGCGGTACGGCCGGCCGAGCTGCTCGCAGCTGAAGTCGGCGTCGCCGACGCCCGGGAACTGGCCGGCGAGCTTCAGCGCCGCCAGCGCGTCCGCCGCGCACCACTGCGCGCCGACGACTTCGTCGAGCCGCTGCGCGTTGTCGACCAGCACCCCGGCCGCGCGCAGCCCGGCGCCGAGCGTGATCGCGACGATCGCCACCGCGACCAGCACCTCGACCAGCGTGAAGCCGCGCGCGTGCTTCATCGTGGGGCCGCGTCGTCGTCGGGCGCGAACGGAGCGAGCCCGTCGGTGTGCAGCGCGAGCCGCTGCGCGCCCAGGCGCAGCACGATGCGCTGTTCGCCGATCAGCGGCTCGGGGCCCAGCACCACGCCGCGCGCGTCGGCGACTTCGGCGCTGACCTGCGGGTCGAGCCAGCGCCGCGGCAGCTCGGCCGCATCGAACAGGCCGTCGAAGCGGAAGTCGTCGGCGGCGTCGGCCGGCAGCGGCACCCAGCGCACCGGCAGGCCGCTGGCGCGCGACTGCGCGCGCGCCGACTCGAGCAGCGCGGCCAGGCGGATCGCCTCGTGCTCGAGCCGGGTCGCCGCCGGATCGCGCAGCGACAGGCTGATCAGCCCGGCGGCGATCGCCACCAGCGCGATCACCACCATCAGCTCGATCAGCGTGAAGCCCGCGCCGCGGCGCCGGCGGGGCCGACCGGCAGCGCGGCTACTGCCAGGAGCCGATGTCGGCGTCTTTGCCTTCACCGCCGGCCTGGCCATCGGCGCCGAAGCTGAACACGTCGATGTCGCCCTTCACGCCCGGATTCACGTACTGGTACGGCCGGCCCCAGGGGTCGGCCGGCAGCTTGTCCAGATAGGGCCGCCAGTTGGGCGGCAGCGTGCCGGTCGTCGGCTTGCGCAGCAGCGCGTCCAGCCCCTGCTCGGCGCTCGGGTAGCGCTGGTTGTCGAGCCGGTACAGCTTCAGCGCCTGTACCAGGTTGTTGACGTCGGTGCGCGCAGCGGTCACGCGCGCGTCGTCGGCGCGGTCCAGCACGTTGGGCACGATCAGCGCGGCGAGCACGCCGATGATCACCAGCACCACCATCAGCTCGATCAGCGTGAAACCGCGCACGCTCGGGTCACGCAGATGGGGGGTGGACTTCATCGTCGGCTTGTGGCAGGGGAGCGCACGATCATAATTGCCCGATGGGCGCACGCCTTGCCGCATTCGTGATCTGGGCCGCGGTCGCCGCGACTGCGGTGTACTGGGCCGCAGGGCTGCTGGCGCGGCCCGCACCGGTCCCCGCGCACGCGAGCCTGATCCGCAGTTCGTCGGCGCTGGCCGGTGATCTCGGCCGCGTGCTCGGCGTGGAGGCGGCGCAGCCGGCGCA
>CAZKCJ010000228.1:4859-5082 GCA_964550885.1 uncultured Rubrivivax sp.
AGGCGGCGGCGGCTGGCGCCGATCCGCGCTTCCGGCTGGTCGGCGTGGTCGCCGCGCGCGGCGAGCGTGCCGGCGGGGTGGCGTTGATCGCCACCGACGACAAGCCGGCGCGGGCCTACCGCGTCGGCGCCGCGGGCGACGGCGAGCTGGTGCTGCAGGCGGTGCACGCGCGCGGTGCCGAGCTGGGAGCGCCGGGCGAGGCGGCACAGGTCGCGCTCGAACT
>CAZKCJ010000229.1:0-5073 GCA_964550885.1 uncultured Rubrivivax sp.
GGTCGCGCCGCCCACGGTCTCGGCGACGAAGGCGATCACGCGCTCGGGTCCGATGCGCCGGAACTCGGCGTCGAGTTCGTCGACCAGCCGCTGCGTGTACTGCGCCTGGGTCTCGTCGGCGCGCCGGCCGTGGTACTCGAAGCAGGCCGACACGCGGCCGACGTCGATCAGCAGCGGCGCGAACGGCGCGCGCCGCCACTCGTTGCCGCCGACCGCGAGCGCGCCCAGCGTGTTGCCGTGGTAGCTCTGGCGGCGCGCGACGAAGGTCGTGCGCTGCGGCTGCCCGGACTCGACGAAGTACTGGCGCGCGAGCTTCAGCGCCGCCTCGACCGCCTCCGAGCCGCCGCTGACGAAGTACAGCTCGCTCAGCCCAGCCGGCGCGTGCGCGGCCAGGTGGTCGGCGAGCTGCTCGGACACCTCGGTGGTGAAGAAGCTGGTGTGCGCATAGGCGAGCCGGTCGATCTGCGCGTGCATCGCCGCCAGCACGTCCGGGTGCGCGTGGCCGAGGCAGGACACCGCGGCGCCGCCGCTCGCATCGAGGTACGCGCGGCCCTGCGCGTCGTACAGGTACAGCCCTTCGCCGCGCACCGCCAGCGGCGGCGTGGCTTGCAGCGAGCGATGGATCACGTGGGTCATGCAGATCCTTGCGGCCGCTTCGGGCCGATTCAGGCGGGTTCAGGCCGGCACCGCGCCCGGCGGCAGGCTGTCGTCGGGGCGCAGCCGCTGCAGCAGCACGATCAGGGCGAGCAGCAGCAGTGCGGGCGGATACAGCCACTCCTTGGCGAGGCGGCCGGTCGGGATCTCGACGCCGGTCACGCGGAAGCCCGGCTCGATGCCGGCCTTCTCGGCCGGCGTCTTCAGCCCGACGCCGATCACCGTGTCGCCGACCAGCCGCACTCCCGACGCGGCGATGCGCTCGGCGCCGCTGCCGGCGTCGCCGAGCGGCAGCATCACCGTGCGGGTGATGTCGCGGCCCTCGAGCGTCGTGCCCTCGAGGCGCACGCGCAGCTGCGTGTGCGGCGCCGCGTCGCCCGCCAGCTGCTGCAGCTGCGCGCTGGGCAGCAGCTCGTAGGCCGGCGCGACCAGGTCGAGCCAGAAGCCGGGGCGCAGCAGCGTGAAGGTGATCAGCAGCAGCACGACCGTCTCGTACCAGCGGTTGCGCCGCAGGAACCAGCCCTGCGTGCCGGCGGCGAACAGCAGCATCGCGACCACCGCCGCGCTCGTCACCAGCACCAGCCGCCCGAACGAGTCCACGCCGATCAGCAGCAGGTCGGTATTGAACACGAAGATGAAGGGCAGGATCGCGGTGCGGATCGAGTAGAAGAACGCGGTCGCGCCGGTCTTCAGGAAGTCGGCCTTGGCCACCGCCGCGGCCGCGAACGCGGCCAGCCCGACCGGCGGCGTCACGTCGGCCATCAGCCCGAAGTAGAAGACGAACATGTGCACCGCCACCAGCGGCACCACCAGCCCGATCTGCGAGCCGACCTCGACCACCACCGGCGCCATCAGCGTGGACACGATGATGTAGTTGGCGGTCGTCGGCATGCCCATGCCGAGGATCAGGCACACCACCGCGACCATCACCAGCATCACCATCAGGTTGCCGCCCGAGATCAGCTCGACCAGCTCGCTCATCACCAGCCCGAGCCCGGTCAGCGACACGGTGCCCACGATGATGCCGGCCGCGGCGGTGGCGATCGCGATCGCGATCATGTTGCGCGCGCCCAGCTCCAGCCCCTGGACCAGGTCGTGCCAGCCTTCGGCGAAGCGCGTCCACGGCTGCGGCTGGCCGCGAAACAGCGCGAGCAGCGGCTTTTGCGTGAGCAGGATCACCAGCAGCCCGACCGTCGCGTAGAACGCCGACAGCGACGGCGACAGGCTCTCCACCAGCAGCGCCCACACCAGCAGCACCACCGGCAGCAGGTAGTGCAGCCCGGCGAGCACGGTCTGCTTGACCGGCGGCAGCTCGAGCAGCGGCGCGTGCGGGTCGTCGATCTCCAGGTCGGGCTGGCGCGACACCAGCCAGATGATCCACAGGTAGGCCGCGGCCAGCAGCGGCACGATCACCCAGCCGGCGGCCGCGCCGAACGCCGCCTTGACCCAGCCGAGCACGTAGTAGGCGACGCTCGCGACCACCACCATGCCGGCGATCGTCATGCCGAAGCCGAGCCAGCGCCCGAGCCGGGTCGCGCCCGCGCGCATCGGCAGCCCGTGGATGCCGAGCTTCAGCGCCTCGAGGTGCGCGATGTAGAAGAGGGCGATGTACGAGATCGCCGCCGGCAGCGCCGCGTTCTTGCAGATCTCGATGTAGGGTACGCCGACGTACTCGGCCATCAGGAAGGCCGCCGCACCCATCACCGGCGGCATGATCTGGCCGTCGACGCCGGCGGCGGTCTCGATCGCGCCGGCCTTGTGCGCCGGGTAGCCCACGCGCTTCATCAGCGGGATCGTGAAGGTGCCGCAGGTCACGACGTTGGCCACCGACGAGCCCGAGATCATCCCCATCATCCCGGACGACACCACCGCCGCCTTCGCCGGCCCGCCGCGCATGTGCCCGAGCAGCGAGTACGCGACCTTGATGAAGTAGCTGCCGGCGCCGGCCTTCTCGAGCAGCGCGCCAAACAGCACGAACAGGAAGATGTAGCTGGCGGACACGCCCAGCGCGACGCCGAACACGCCCTCGCTGGTCAGCCAGTAGTGCGACACCGCCTTGGTCAGCGACACGCCCTTGTGCGCGACCGTGTCGGGCATCAGCGGGCCGCCGAACGCGTAGGCCAGCATCAGGATCGAGATGATCGTCATCGGCGGGCCGACCACGCGCCGCGTCGCCTCCAGCAGCAGCAGCATGCCGACCACCGCGACCGTGATGTCGAGCGCCGTCGGCTGGCCCGGACGGGTCGCGATCTGCGCGTAGAACAGGTACAGGTACGCGGCGCAGAAGGCCGCGACCGCGGCCACCGCCAGGTCGCTCGCCGGGATCCGGTAGCGCGGCGAGCGCTTGCGCATCGGGTACGCGGTGAACGCGAGGAACACCCCGAGCGCCAGGTGCAGCGCGCGCATCTCGGTGGTGTTGAGCACGAGCACGTGCAGCGCGAACGGCAGCGGCGACGCGTTCCACAGCTGCAGCAGCGACCAGCCGATGCACACCGCGGCCAGCAGCGACTTCTGCCAGCCGGCGGGCGTGCGCGCGCCGAGGTCGGTCTCCTGCAGCAGCTGGTTGAGGTCGACCGACGGTGCCGGCGGCTTGGCTTCGGTCATGTCGGCTCCGGTGAGGCCGCAGCCGCGCGCGCGCGGCGGCCACGGCGCAGCGAGGCGGCGGCGCCGCCCCGCGCGGGCCTCACTTGATCCAGCCCTTCTCGCGGTAGTAGCGCACCGCGCCGTCGTGCAGCGGCGCGCTCAGGCCGTCGACGATCATGTGCTTCGGATCCAGGTTCGCGAACGCCGGGTGCAGCTTCTTGAAGTCGTCGAAGTTCTCGAACACCGCCTTGGTGATCGTGTAGACGACCTCGGGGCTGACCTTGGCCGACGAGATCACCGTGGCCAGCACGCCGTAGGTCTGCGTCGGCTGCGGGTTGTTCGCGTACAGGCCGCCGGGGATCGTCGCGTAGGCGTAGTACGAGTTCTTCTTCACCAGCTCGTCGACCGCCGGGCCGGTGATCGGCACCAGCTGTGCGCCGCAGGTCGTGGTCGGGTCCTGGATGTTCGCCGACGGGTGGCCGACGCCGTAGAAGAACGCGTCGATCTTGTTGTCGCACAGCGCCGGGCCGTGCTCGTCGGCCTTCAGCTCGGAGGCGAGCGCGAAGTCGGCGGTCGTCATCTTCTCGGCCCTGAGCAGTTCCTCCATCGCGGTGCGGGTGCCCGAGCCCGGGTTGCCGACGTTGACGCGCTTGCCCTTCAGGTCGGCGAAGCTCTTGATCCCGGCCTCCTTGCGCGCGACCAGCGTGAACGGCTCCGGGTGCACCGAGAACACCGCGCGCATGTCGGGGAACGGCTCCTTGAACGAGGCCGTGCCCTTGTAGGCCTGGTACTGCACGTCCGACTGCGCGAGCCCGAACTCGATGTCGCCGGTCTTCAGCGCGTTCGCGTTGTAGGCCGAGCCGCCGGTGGATTCGACCGAGCAGCGGATGCCGGTCTTGGCCCGGTCCTTGTTGACCAGCCGGCACACCGCGCCGCCGACCGCGTAGTACACGCCGGTGATGCCGCCGGTGCCGATGGTGACGAACTTCTGCTGCGCGGCGCTGTGCGGCGCGTGCAGCAGCAGGGCCGCACCGACGGCGGCGACGAGGGGGGCGAGGGAACGGCGCATGGAGGACTCCTGCAGGTCCGGGGTTGAGGGCGGCCGGGCTGTCCGCACATCGCGGACGCGATGCTGCAGTGCAGCGACGACTCGACGGTCGAGCCGATTCTGACGGTGCCGCCACGACGCGGGCACTGGGGAAATCGCGATGCGCGCAGCGGGGGAGCCGGCTGCTGCGCACTCAGCGCACGCAGCGCACGCAGTGCACGCAGCGCACGCACCGCAGGCACCGCACGGACCACGCGCTCCGCAGCGCACCAATCCGCCCTGCAGGCAGCGCGCTGCGCCGCGCCGGACTGCGTGCCGCCGTGGGCTTGGGCGCACCCACCCCGGCGCGCTTCAGCGGAAGTCGCGGCTGCGGCTGGCCAGCCCCTGCAGCAGCGCCGTCTGGTCGACCAGCCGGCGCGCGATCAGGTGCATCACCGCGCGCTCGCCCTCGCCTTCGCGCTGCCACACGCCGTACACCGTCAGCAGCCGGCTCGCCAGCAGCGGCCGGCGCTGCGCGGCGGCGACGTCGGGCCAGACGATCACGTTGACGCTGCCGGTCTCGTCCTCCAGCGTGACGAAGACCACGCCCTTCGCGGTGGCCGGGCGCTGGCGGTGCGTGACCAGGCCGCTGGCGCGCGCCAGCTGTCCGCTGCGAAAGCCGCGCAGCACCGCGGCCGGCTGGACGCGCAGCGCCGCCAGCTGCGCGCGCAGCAGCGCCAGCGGATGCCCGCGCAGCGACAAGCCGGTCGCGCGGTAGTCGGCGAACAGCTCCTCGGCCGCGTCCGGCG
>CAZKCJ010000230.1:0-5026 GCA_964550885.1 uncultured Rubrivivax sp.
GGCCGCTGGCCGGGGTGGCGGTGCGGATCGAGGTGGAGCCGCCGCGGCGGCCGCTTGCGGTGCGGCGGCGATGCTTGTCCGCGCTGCCGCAGCGCTGGCCGGCGGCGGCGGCGGCGCGGCGAGCAGCGCGACCAGCACCGTGCCGGCGGCGCCGCAGCCCCGGCCGAAAGCGCGCAAGCCCCGCATGGCGGCGATGATCGCACGGCTACACTGCTGCGGCCGGTGCGGCGGCTCCCCGCCTGCGGCGCGCGCGCCGCCCGCCGCGGTCGGGCCGACCGCGCCGCCACGCGCCTTCAAGCTGTCGCGCTCGAGCCCGGCCCACCCCGCGCGACCGACCCGATGGATGCCCGCCTGCTCGCCTTCGACACCTCCACCGAACGCCTGGCGGTGGCGGTGGCGGTGCCGGACCGCAGCCTGAGCTGGAACGGCGCCGGCGGCGCGCTCGCGTCGACCACGCTGCTGCCGCGGATCAGCGCGCTGCTCGCCGACGCGGGGGTGGCGCTGGCCGAGCTGGACGCGATCGCGTTCGGCCGCGGGCCCGGCGCCTTCACCGGGTTGCGCACCAGCTGCGCGGTCGCGCAGGGGCTGGCCTGCGGCGTCAGCCGGCCGGTGCTGCCGCTGGATAGCCTGCTGCTGGTGGCCGAGGATGCGCGCGCCCAGGCCGGCGGCGACGCCGACTTCGAAGTCGTGGTCGCGGTCGACGCGCGCCTGGGCGAGGCCTACGCCGCGCGCTACCGCTTCAGTGCCGGGTGCTGGCAGGTGCTGCGCACGCCGGCGCTGCTGACGCTGGCGGCGCTGAACCGGCTGCTGGTCGAGCGCCCGCCAGCCCATCTGGCCGGCAGCGCGATCGAGGCCTTCGGCGCGGCGCTGGCCGTGGGGGCCGCGCGCTGCCACCCGCGCGAGGCCGACCGCGCCGCGGCGCTGCTGCGGCTGGCGCAGGCCGCGTGGCCCAGCGGCCCCGCGGTCGACGCGGCGCTGGCGCTGCCGCGGTACCTGCGCGACAAGGTCGCGCTGACCGAGGCCGAGCGGGCCGCGGCGCGCGCGGCGAAGACCGGGGAGCGGCGCGATCCGAACGGCGGTGAACCGGTGCGCGACCCGGTGCGCGACCCGGTGCACGACGCGGTGCACGACCCGGCGCCGGCGGCCCCGGCGCAGCGCCGATGAGTGCGGTGCGCTGCCCTGCGTCGCCCGACTTCGGCCGGGAGCCGATGCTGCGGGCGATGACACGCACCGACCTCGACGCGGTGCTGGCGATCGAACGCGCCGCCTACGGCTGGCCGTGGACCAGCGGCAACTTCGCCGACTCGCTCGCCGCCGGACACCTGGCCGAGCTGCTGCAGCTGCCCGGTGGCGGCATCGTCGGCTACTACGTGGCGATGTCCGGCGCCGGCGAGCTGCACCTGCTGAACCTGACGGTGGCGCCGCCGCACCAGCGGCGCGGCCATGCGCGCACGCTGCTCGACGTGGTCGAGCAGCGCTGCCGCGAACTGCGCCTGCCGCCCCTGTGGCTCGAGGTGCGGGTCGGCAACGCGCGCGCGCGGCAGGTCTACCTGCGGCGCGGCTTCGTCGAGGCCGGGCTGCGGCGCGGCTACTACCCGGCCGGATCGGCCGGCAACGAGGACGCGCTGCTGATGCGGCGCGACGTCCCGCCGGAGCCGGCCGATGCGCTGGACTGAGCGTCAGCAGCGGCTGCTCGGGCTGATGGGCCTGCGCGTGTGGGGGCGGCCGGCGCCAGGAGTGCCCGCGCCGCCGCAGCCGGATGCAGCAGGCGGGCGGGCGGCACCACAGCTGGGCGCCTCGGCAACTGCCCGCTCGACCGGGTCGGCGACGGCGCCCAGGCTCGGCGTAGGCGCTGCGGCAGCGGTGATCGGCGATGCTGCCGCCGTGCCTGCGGGGCCCGGCGCGTCACCCGGGGGGCCGATCGCGGCGCAGGTGACAACGGACTCCGCGCCGCGCGTCCCGCGGCAGGCGATCGCGGCCGTCGCCGCCGGGCCGGTATCGCCGCAGGCGCCGGGAACACTTGCGCCTGACCCACGCCTCCCGCTGCCACCGGGAGCGCCGACCGCGATCGCGACCGAGCCGCCGCCAGCGGCGGCCACCGGCGCGCCCGCCGCGACGACGCGGACCGCGACCGGCGCGCGGCGACCGGATGGCCACGGCGCGACAACACCCGGAGCGACGGCCGTCACGAGGTCTGGCGTCACGGCCGAGCCGCGGCCGGACCTATGGGCGCTTGCCGCGGAACCACCGGCGGCGCGCGACCGGCCGGACGACGCCGCCGGCGACGAGCGCGCGCAGCGCATCGCCGATCTCGACTGGCCGCAGCTGCGCGCGGCGGTCGAGGCCTGCACCGCCTGCCGGCTGCACGCGACCCGCCGGCAGACGGTGTTCGGTGTCGGCCATCCGCGTGCGCACTGGATGATCGTCGGCGAGGCGCCGGGCGAGCAGGAGGATCTGCGCGGCGAGCCCTTCGTCGGCGCCGCCGGCCACCTGCTCGACGCGATGCTGCAGGCGCTGGGCCTGACCCGCGCCGAGGCTCCCCCCGAGCGGCAGGTGTACATCGCGAACACGCTGAAGTGCCGGCCGCCGCGCAACCGCAACCCCGAGCCCGACGAGCTGGCGCAGTGCGAGCCCTTCCTGCTGCGCCAGATTGCGCTGGTGCAACCGCGGCTGATCCTGGCGATGGGGCGCTTCGGCGTGCAGGCGCTGCTGCGCTCGCCCGAGCCGATCGGCCGGCTGCGCGGGCGCGTGCACCGCTTCCAGGGCGTGCCGCTGGTGGTCACCTACCACCCGGCCTACCTGCTGCGCAACCCGGCCGACAAGGCGCGCGCCTGGGAGGACCTGCTGCTGGCCGCGCGCACCGTCGCCGCGGACGTGCCGAGCGGGCCGCCGCCTGACGCCTGACGCGCATCGCCGGTGCGCGGCGCGCGGGCCGCGCGGCGCCGCTCACGTCGCAGCGCTGCCGGGCGCCTGCGAGCCTGCCGGCGGGCTCGCAGGCCCAGCGCTTCAGCCTTGGCCGCCGCCCTGGCTGCCCTTGGCCTTGCGCGGCCGCTGCCAGCCTTCGATCGTCGTCTGCCGGCCGCGGGCCACGGTGAGCTTCCCGGCCGGCACCTCCTTGGCCACCGTCGAGCCGCCGCCGATCGTCGCGCCCTCGCCCACGGTGATCGGCGCGATCAGCACGCAGTTGGAGCCCACGTGCACGTCGGCGCCGATCACGCTGCGGTGCTTGTTCGCGCCGTCGTAGTTGGCGGTGATGCTGCCGGCGCCGTAGTTCACGCGCTCGCCCACCGTCGCGTCGCCCAGGTAGGCGAGGTGGTTGGCCTTCGCGCCGGCGGCCAGCGTCGAGTTCTTGACCTCGACGAAGTTGCCGATGTGCACGTCGGGGCCGAGCTCGGCGCCGGTGCGCAGCCGCGCGAACGGGCCGACCAGCGCGCCGGGACCGATCTTCGCGCCCTCCAGGTGGCAGAACGGATGCACCACCGCACCGGCGGCGACCTCGCAGTCGCGCAGCACGCAGTTCGCGCCGATGCGCACGCCGTCGCCCAGCAGCACCCGGCCCTCGAACAGGCAGTTGAGGTCGATCTCCACGTCCTGGCCGCACTGCAGCGTGCCGCGCAGGTCGAAGCGCGCCGGGTCGGCCAGGCGCACGCCGGCCTCCATCAGCGTGTCGGCCTGCGCGTGCTGGAAGCGGCGCTCGAGCTCGGCCAGCTGCGCCGGGCTGTTGACGCCCAGCACCTCGGTCTCGTTCGCCGCCTGGGTCGCGACCACCGGCACGCCGTCGGCCACGGCCATCGCGACGATGTCGGTCAGGTAGTACTCGCGCTGCGCGTTGGCGTTCGTCAGCGCGCCGACCCAGCGCTTCAGCGCGGCGGTGGGCGCGGCCATCATGCCGGTGTAGACCTCGCGGAGCGCGCGCTGCGCGGGGGTCGCGTCCTTGTGCTCGACGATCGCGGTGACGCCGCCGGCCGCGTCGCGCAGCACGCGGCCGTAGCCGCTGGCGTCGGCCAGCTCGATCGTCAGCAGCGCCAGCCGCTCGCCGCCGCAGGCGCGCACGAGCGCGCGCGCGGTGTCGGCGCGGATCAGCGGCACGTCGCCGTTGAGGATCAGCGTGGTCGGCGCCGCGTCGTCCAGCGCGGGCGCCGCCTGCTGCACCGCATGGCCGGTGCCCAGCTGCGGCTCCTGGCGCACGCAGCGGATCCCGCCCGTGCCGAAGCGGGCCTCGACCTCAGGCGCGCCGTGGCCGGTGACGAGCACGGTGCGCGTGGCGGCCAGCGGCGCGCAGGCGTCGAGCACGTGCTGCAATAGCGGCCGGCCGGCCAGCGTGTGCAGCACCTTCGGCCGCGCCGACTTCATCCGCGTGCCCTTGCCCGCGGCCATCACGACGATGTTCAGACTCATGCGTTCGATCCTGTTGCGCGGCCGGATTATCGGCAGCGCGCTGCTGTGCGCCGCGGTACTTTCGGGCTGCAGCGCGGTGCGCGTGGGCTACGAGCAGGGGCCGACACTGGCGTGGTGGTGGCTGGACCACTACCTGGACTTCGACGCGGCGGCCGCGCCCAAGGTCAGGAGCGGGCTCGCGCAGTGGTTCGCCTGGCATCGCCGAACCCAGCTCGCCGACTACGCCCGGCTGCTCGACGCTGCCGCCGCGCAGGTGCAGCAGCCGGCCACCGCCGCGCAGGTCTGCCGCTGGGGCGACGAGCTGCGCGCGCGCGCCGAAGTCGCGCTGCGGCAGGGCGCGGCGATGGCCGCCGACCTGGTACCGCTGCTCGGCCGGCCGCAGCTGCAGCGGCTGGAGCAGCGCTACCGCAAAGCCAACCAGCAGCTGCGCGACGACTTCCTGCAGCCCGATCCGGACGAGCGGCGGCAGGCGGCGGTGGAGCGCACGGTGGCGCGCGCCGAGCGGCTGTACGGCCGGCTCGACGAAGCTCAGCTGCAGCTGATCGCGGCCGGCGTGGCGGCATCGCCCTTCGACCCCGATGCCTGGCTGGCCGAGCGCGAGCGGGTGCAGGCGCAGGTGCTGCGCACT
>CAZKCJ010000231.1:0-1669 GCA_964550885.1 uncultured Rubrivivax sp.
GCTTCAGTCGTCGGCGGCCGCGCTGCCCAGCGCTGCCGCCGCCCGCAGGTAGCCGCCGCGATCGGCCGCGCGCAATGCCGCCGCCGCGCGCTCGCCCAGCGCCTGCGCCGCCGCCTCGTCGCCGACCGCGGCGCGCTGGCGGGTGCGCAGCACCGGCTGCCCGGGCTGCAGCGCGTGGCCGAGCATCGCCTGCAGCTCGAGCTCGGCGCCCTGCCACACCGCGTGCGCGGCCAGCGGCATGCTGCAGCTGCCGCCGAGCGCGCGCGCCACCGCGCGCTCGGCGGCAGTGGCCAGCTGCGTCGGCGGGTGCGCGAGCGTTGCCAGCCGCGCGCCGAGCGCACCGATGCGCTCGTCCCACTCCAGGCCGAGCGCGCCCTGCCCGGCCGCCGGCGTCAGCTGCGCCGGATCGAAGCGCGTGCGGATGCGCGCGCCCAGCCCGAGCCGCAGCAGGCCCGCGGCGGCGAGCACGATCGCGTCGTAGCCGCCGTCGTCGAGCCGGCGCAGCCGGGTGTCGAGGTTGCCGCGCAGCGGCTCGATCCGCAGGTCGGGGCGCAGGCTGAGCAGCTGCGCGGCGCGGCGCAGGCTCGAGGTGCCGACGCACGCCCCCTGCGGCAGCTGCTGCAGCGTCGCATGGCGCGGGCTGACGAAGGCGTCGCGCGCGTCCTCGCGCTCGAGCACCGCGCCGAGCACGAAGCCGTCGGCCAGCGCCATCGGCACGTCCTTCAGCGAATGCACTGCCAGCTGCGCGCGGCCGTCGGCCAGCGCCGTCTCCAGCTCCTTCACGAACAGGCCTTTGCCGCCGATCTTGGACAGCGCGCGGTCGAGGATCTGGTCGCCGCGCGTGGTCAGGCCCAGCAGCTGCGCGTCGATGCCCAGCCGCGCGCGCAGCAGGCGCTGCACGTGCTCGGCCTGCCACATCGCCAGGCGGCTCTCGCGGGTGGCGATGACGACACGCGTGCTCATGACGCGTCGATTATCGCCAGCGGCAGTTGCCGCGATTTCCGCCGCGTTCGGGCACGACTGGCGCATCCCGCCTACGATGGCGCGGCTCGCGTGCGCGTCGTGCCTGTGTCGCGTGCGGGTCAATCGCGTGCGGGTCAAGTCCGTGTCGAGCCTGGAGTGAAGCCGAATCCGTCGTTGCCGGTCGGCGCTGCGTTGCTGCATCTGCGAGAGATGATGGCTGGTCGCGGCGCTTCGGGGTCACTGAGTCAAGGCCGGCAGCATCGGCACGCGCCGGTCTACAACTCCTTCGGTGCAGCGCACACCGAAGACCCGCTTGGCGGGCAGCTTGCGGCGCAGCCATGAGACGCTCCACCTGGCCAAGCGCAAGCTGCGCGCGCCGCGCGCCTCCCGCCTCGCAGGCCGTCCAACGCACGATCGAGCAACGACGATGAGCCCGAATCCCCGCCGCCGCGCCGCGCCTGCGCGCCCGCGCACCGCCGCCGCCAAGGACCGGCCGCTGGTCGACGACATCCGGCTGCTCGGCCGCATCCTCGGCGAGGTGATCCGCGAGCAGGAAGGGCAGCCGACCTTCGAGCTGATCGAGCGCGTGCGCCAGCTGTCGGTCGCGCACCGGCTGGCGCGCGACGCCGGCGCCGGCCGCGAGCTCGACCGGCTGCTCGCGCGGCTGCCGGTGGACCGCACGGTCAGCGTGATCCGCGCGTTCAGC
>CAZKCJ010000231.1:1679-4959 GCA_964550885.1 uncultured Rubrivivax sp.
CGCGTTCGGCTACTTCTCGGTGCTCGCCAACCTCGCCGAAGACCGGCACCACGTGCGCCGCCGGCAGCACCACGACCGGCTGGGCCACCTGCAGCAGGGCTCGCTCGCGCTCGCGCTGCAGCGCCTCGCGCGCGCCGGCGTGCAGGCGCGCGACATCGCCGCGGTGCTGCACACCGCCTGCATCTCGCCGGTGCTGACCGCGCACCCGACCGAGGTGCAGCGCCAGAGCATCCGCGACGCCGAGCGCGCGATCGCCGCGCTGGTGGCCGAGCGCGACGGCCTGGTGGGCGCAGCCGAACTCGCCGCCAACGAGCAGACGATCCGCGCGCGGGTCACGCAGCTGTGGCAGACGCGGATGCTGCGCAGCGCGCAGCCGGCGGTCGCCGACGAGATCGACAACGTGCTCAGCTACTACCCGACGACCTTCCTGCCGCAGCTGCCGAAGCTGTACCGCGAGCTCGAGCAGGCGCTGCCCGGTCAGCCGCTGCCGGCCTTCCTGCGCCTCGGCCACTGGATCGGCGGCGACCGCGACGGCAACCCGAAGGTCGGCGCCGACACGCTGGCGCTGGCGCTGCAGCGCCAGGCCGAGGTCGTGCTGCAGCACTACCTGGGCGAAGTCCACCGGCTCGGCGCCGAGCTGTCGATGTCGGCGCGGCTCGCGCCGCCCGACGCCGCGCTGCTGGCGCTGGCCGACGCGTCGCCCGACACCAGCGAGCGCCGCCGCGACGAGCCCTACCGGCGCGCGCTGGTCGGCATCTACGCGCGGCTGGCGGCGACGCTGCACGCGCTCACCGGCTCCGAGGCGCTGCGCCACGCGGTCGCGCCGCGCGCGCCCTACGCCGACGCCGCCGAGCTCGGCGCCGAGCTCGAGGTGCTCGCCGCGTCGCTGCGCGCGCAGCACGCGGCCGCGCTGGTCGAGCTGCGGCTGGCGCCGCTGCAGCGCGCGGTGCAGGTGTTCGGCTTCCACCTGGCCACCGTCGACCTGCGCCAGAGCTCCGACCAGCACGCGGCGGTGGTCGCCGAGCTGCTGCGCGTCGCGCGGCTCGAGCCCGACTACCTGGCGCTGGACGAGCCGGCGCGCTGCGAGCGGCTGCTCGCGCTGCTGAACGACGCGCGGCCGCTGCGCGTGCGCGACGCCGCCTACACGCCGCTGGTCCAGCACGAGCTCGCGGTGTTCGAGGCCGCCGCCGCGCTGCGCCGGCGTTACGGCCGCGACGCGATCCGCCACTACGTGATCAGCCACGCGGAGTCGGCGAGCGACCTGCTCGAGGTGCTGCTGCTGTGCAAGGAGTGCGCGCTGCTGCACGGCACGCTCGACGCCGGCGCCACCGCCGAGCTGATCGTCGTGCCGCTGTTCGAGATGATCACCGACCTGCGCGCGGCGCCGCAGATCATGCGCAGCTACCTGGCGCTGCCGGGGGTGCTGCCGCTGCTGCTGCGCAGCGGCGCCGAGCAGGAGGTGATGCTCGGCTACAGCGACAGCAACAAGGACGGCGGCGTGTTCACCAGCAACTGGGAGCTGTACCGCGCCGAGACCGCGCTGGTCGAGCTGTTCGAGCCGCTCAAGCGCGCGCACGGGCTGACGCTGCGGCTGTTCCACGGCCGCGGCGGCACCGTCGGCCGCGGCGGCGGGCCGAGCTACCAGGCCATCCTCGCTCAGCCGCCGGGCACGGTCGCCGGGCAGATCCGGCTGACCGAACAGGGCGAGGTGATCGGCTCGAAGTACGCGCACCCGGAGATCGGCCGGCGCAACCTGGAGACGCTGGTCGCGGCCACGCTCGAGGCGACGCTGCTGCGGCCGACGCGGCCGGCGCCCCCGGCCTTCCTCGATGCGGCCGAGCAGATCAGCCAGGCCGGCTTCGCCGCCTACCGCCGGCTGGTCTACGAGACGCCGGGCTTTCGCGAGTACTTCTTCGCCGCCACGCCGATCCGCGAGATCGCCGCGCTGAACATCGGCTCGCGCCCGGCGTCGCGCAAGGCGACGCAGGCGATCGAGGACCTGCGCGCGATCCCGTGGAGCTTCTCGTGGGGCCAGTGCCGGCTCGCGCTGCCCGGCTGGTGCGGCTTCGGCAGCGCGATCGAGGCCTTCGTCGGCAGCGGCGCCGGCAGCGCGCAGCGGCTCGCGCTGCTGCGCCGGATGCACCGGCAGTGGCCGTTCTTCCGTGCGCTGCTGTCGAACCTGGACATGGTGCTGGCCAAGACCGACCTGGCGATCGCCGCGCGCTACGCCAGCCTGGCCGGCGACCGGCGCGCGGCCACGCGCATCTTCGGCCTGATCCGCGCCGAGTGGCAGCGCGCGAGCGACGCGCTCGCGCGCATCACCGGCGAGACCAGCCGGCTGCAGTCGAACCCGTCGCTCGCGCGCTCGATCGAGCACCGCTTTCCGTACCTGGACCCGCTGAACCACCTGCAGGTCGAGCTGATGCGCCGCTATCGGTTGGGCGGGCAAGCCGGCGCCGACGCCGCCAGCGCCGAGCGGCTGCGCAACGGCATCCACCTGTCGATCAACGGCATCGCCGCCGGGCTGCGCAACACCGGCTGAACGCGCCATCGCGATCGGCGCATCGGCGCGCGCATCGGCACGCGCATCTGCAGGTGCACCCGCAACCGCCGCGGCCGGCGCTGCCGCCGGGCGAGCGTGTGCAGCGCTCGCCGGCAGTCCCGCCGGGGCGGCGGCGCGACCCGGCGCGAGCGCCGCTCAGCGCCGCAGCGCGTCGCGCACCGCGGCCAGCTGCCGGCGCGACACCGCCAGCCACTCGTCCACCGGCGCGACCCGCACCGCCCAGCTCTCGACCAGGCCGCTGCCGTCGCCGGCGTCGATCGGCCGGCGCTCGAGCGCGCGCACCGCCGCCTTGGCGACCAGCGCGTTGCGGTGGATGCGCACGAAGCCGTCGCCCAGCCGCTGCTCCAGCTCGCTGAGCGCATCGTCGAGCACCCAGGCGCGGCTCGCGGTGCGCAGCGTCACGTACTTCAGCTCGGCCTTCAGGTACAGCACCTCGGCCACCGGCAGCCGCAGCACGCGCCCGCGGTCGCTGACCACCAGCACCGGCGCGTCCGGCGCCGGTGCGGCCGCCGGCTGCAGCCGCTGCGCGAGCCGGCGCAGTGCCGCACGCAGCCGCTCGCGCGCGACCGGCTTGGTCAGGTAGTCCAGCGCCTCCAGCTCGAACGCGCGCAGCGCGTGCTCGGCGTGCGCGGTGACGAAGATCACCGCCGGCGGCTGCGGCAGCCGGCGCAGCGCGTCGGCCAGCCGCAGCCCGTCGCGCCCGGGCAGGCCGATGTC
>CAZKCJ010000232.1:0-3180 GCA_964550885.1 uncultured Rubrivivax sp.
GCCCGCAGCCCGCAGCCCGCAGCCCGCAGCCCGCAGCCCGCAGCCCGCAGCCCGCAGCCCGCCGATCAGCCCTTGCCGTGCGGCGGGCCGTCGGCGTGGGTGCGGGCCTCGTCCTCGCCCTCCAGCTGCATCGCCGCGGCCAGCAGGTCGCTGCCCGAGCCGGTCCATTCGCGCGGCACCTGCGACGGGGACGCGGCCGAACTGTGGAAGGCCAACGCCTGCTCGGGCACCAGCGCGCTGACCGGCGCCGGCACTGGCTTGCGCTTGCGCGACAGCTCCTCGGCGATCTGCACCGCCGACGCCGGCCGGCCGGCGACCGTCGGGTGGATGCCGGGGCTGGCGGCCAGCTGCTCCGCGCTCGGCGGCAGCGGCTGGCAGCTGTGCGCGTCGGCCAGCGGCCAGTAAAGCCGGTAGGTGTTGTGCTGGTGCTCCAGGTCGTCGAGGATCGCGCCGATGCGCATCGTCGGCATCATCGCCGACAGCAGGCGCACGCGCGTGGCGTCGATGCGGCGCACGATGTGGTGCGTGTACAGCTGGTCCGGATGCATCAGGCCGGCCGCCTGCAGCAGCTCCTTCAGCGCGTGCAGCGTGTTCGCGTGGTACTGCGCGACCCGCGGTGCCTTCTGCGCGACCACCAGCGCGCGTTCGCGCATCGGATCCTGGGTCGTGATCCCGGTCGGGCAGCGCCCGGTGTGGCAGACCTGCGCCTGGATGCAGCCCAGCGCCATCATGAAGCCGCGGCCGGAGTTGCACCAGTCGGCGCCGAGCGCGAACATGCGCGCGAGGTCGAAGGAGTTGACGACCTTGCCGGCGGCGCCGATCTTGATGCGGTGGCGCAGCCGCACGCCGATCAGCGTGTTGCTGACCAGGTTCAGCCCCTCCTGCACCGGCGCGCCCATGTGGTCGGCGAACTCGATCGGCGCCGCGCCGGTGCCGCCCTCGGCGCCGTCGACGACGATGAAGTCGGGCGTGATGTCGGTCTCGAGCATCGCCTTGACCAGGCCGAACCACTCCCAGATGTGGCCGATGCACAGCTTGAAGCCGACCGGCTTGCCGCCGGACAACTCGCGCAGGCGGGCGATGAAGTGCATCAGCTCGATCGGCGTCGAGAACGCGCTGTGCGCCGACGGCGACACGCAGTCCTGGCCGACCGGCACGCCCCGCGCGGCGGCGATCTCGGGCGTGACCTTCGCGCCCGGCAGCATGCCGCCGTGCCCCGGCTTGGCGCCCTGGCTGAGCTTGAGCTCGATCATCTTGACCTGCGGGTCCAGCGCCTGCGCGGCGAAGCGCTCGGGGCTGAAGCTGCCGTCGTCGTTGCGGCAGCCGAAGTAGCCCGAGCCGATCTCCCAGATCAAGTCGCCGCCGTGCCGGCGGTGGTAGCGGCTGATACCGCCCTCGCCGGTGTCGTGCGCGAAGCCGTCCAGCTTCGCGCCCAGGTTCAGCGCCAGGATCGCGTTCGCGCCGAGCGCGCCGAAGCTCATCGCCGAGATGTTGAACACGCTCGCGCTGTAGGGCTGGGTGCAGGGCGACGCACCGGCGCGCGGCGTGCCCGGCTGGCCGCCGATCCAGATGCGGAAGTCGTGCGAGTCGATCCGCGTGGGCTGCAACGAGTGGTTGATCCACTCGTAGCCGTTGGCGCCCACGTCCAGCTTGGTGCCGAAGGGGCGCACGTCGGGCTCGCCCTTGGCGCGCTGGTAGACGACGTTGCGCTGCGCGCGGGTGAAGGGCTCGCCGTGCTCGATGTCGCCCTCGATGAAGTACTGGCGGATCTCCGGGCGGATGAACTCCAGCGCGAAGCGCAGGTGGCCGAGGATCGGGTAGTTGCGCAGGATCGCGTGGCGCGTCTGGACCAGGTCCCACAGGCCCACCAGCACCAGCGCCGCGAACAGCGCGAGCAGCGTCCAGGCGATCCAGCCGCCCGCGAAGGCAAGCAGCCAGCCCAGCGTTGCCATGACCCCCAGCGCGCACAGCGCCAGCGTGCTGAAGCGGATCGTGTGTTCGAAGAAGGGACGCACGCGCATCGCGGACTCCGGTCGTGACCGCTGGCCGAGCACGGACGCCGCCGCGGTAACGCGCCGAAGTAGACCACATCGGCCACCGTTGCGGCGGCGCGCGGTGCCAGCTGCGCAGCCCGGATCACGCCGTAGGCCGCAGGCCGCACAGTGGCCCGAGCGGACAGGACGGCCGGCGCGGCCGCTAGCCGCATTGCGTGCGGTGGCAGCCGCTGCTGCCGGGAGCTCGGCGGGCCGCGGCGGCCGGCGCGGGTGGCGGAGGGAGCGGGATTCGAACCCGCGGTGGGCTGTTAACCCACACACGCTTTCCAGGCGTGCGACTTAAACCACTCATCCATCCCTCCGCAGGGACTTCCGGAATGCGGCGGGCGCTTCGGTTTCGAACTCACGGACGCCGCGCGTTCGCGTGCCTGCGCCGCCTTCACCGCAACGCCGCCATTGTGCGGGCGTTCGACTCGGGCCGCTGCCGCGGCCCCTTGCAGACGCCGCCGGAATTCTAGGCGGCCGCGGCGGCGCGCTTCAGCCAGCTCAGCGGCACGTACTGCAGCGCGCGTTCGTGCGTGCACTCGAGCAGCACCGGCGGCGCGCAGTTGGCTTCGTAGGCCTCGCGCCAGCGCAGCGCGCACACGCACCAGCAGTCGCCCGGCTTCAGGCCGGGGAAGCGATGCTCGGGGCGCGGCGTGATCAGGTCGTTGCCGCACTCGACCTGGAAGTTCAGGAAGCCGACCGTGACCCGTGCGCAGATCACGTGGCTGCCGGCGTCGTCGTCGTCGGTGTGGCAGCAGCCGTCGCGGTACCAGCCGGTCAGCGGGGCCAGCGAGCAGCGCACGAGCGGCGTGCCCAGCACGTTGCGCGCCTGCTTCACGCGCGCGGCCCTGGCGCCCTGACCAGCGCCATCGCGCTGGCGATCAGCGCAGCCACCTCGCTCATGTTGCCCGGCACGATCAGCGTGTTGTTGGTCTTGGCCAGCTGCGCGTAGGCCTCGACCGCCTGCTGCGCGACCTTCAGCTGCACCGCCTGTTCGCCGCCGGGCTCCAGGATCGCCGCGGCCACCTGGCGCAGTCCGGTGGCGGTGGCCTCGGCGACGGCGACGATCGCCGCCGCCTCGCCCTGCGCGGTGTTGATCTCGGCCTGCTTCTCGCCCTCGCTCTTGGCGATGAAGGCGGCA
>CAZKCJ010000232.1:3190-4954 GCA_964550885.1 uncultured Rubrivivax sp.
GCCTTCGGAAGTGGCGATCACCGCGCGCTTCTCGCGCTCGGCGGTGATCTGCGCCTGCATCGCGCGCAGGATCTCGGCCGGCGGCGTCAGGTCCTTGATCTCGTAGCGCAGCACCTTGACGCCCCAGTTCAGCGCCGCCTCGTCGAGGGCCGCGACGATCGACGCGTTGATCGCCTCGCGTTCCTCGAAGGTCTTGTCCAGCTCCATCTTGCCGATCACGCTGCGCAGCGTGGTCTGCGCGAGCTGGGTGATCGCGACGATGTAGTTGCTCGCGCCGTAGCTCGCGCGCATCGGGTCGGTGACCTGGAAGAACAGCACGCCGTCGACCTGCAGCTGGGTGTTGTCGCGGGTGATGCACACCTGGCTGGGCACGTCCAGCGGCACCTCCTTCAGCGAGTGGCGGTAGGCGACGCGCTCGATGAAGGGGATCAGGAACTTCAGCCCCGGCGTCAGCGTGCGCTCGTAGCGGCCCAGCCGCTCGACTACCCACGCGTGCTGCTGCGGCACGATCCGGATCGTGCGCCAGACGAACACGCCGGCGATGATGAAGAAGACGATCGCGACTTCCATGAGCGCTGTTCTCCTGCGGCGGTCAGCGGGCGGCCGGCTCGACGACCAGCTGGTTGCCCTGCACGGCGACGATCCGGTGCAACCCCGGTGCGGGTGCGCCCGGGCCGCGGTAGACCGCGGTCCAGGCGCTGCCGCGGTAGCTGACGCGCGCGGTGCCGGGCGCGTCCCAGGCGTCGACCTGCAGCGTCTGGCCGATGTCCAGCAGCACGTCGCGGTTGGACTGCGCCGGCGCCGAGCGGGGTGCGCGGGCGCGCCGCAGGTGCCAGCCGGCGGTGGTGCCGGCGCCGACCAGCGCGGCCACCACCAGCTGCACCGGCCCACTGGCGCCCAGGTGCGCGGTGATTGCGCCGGCGGCACAGCCCAGCGCCAGCATCAGCATGTAGAAGCTGCCGACGAACAGCTCGCCCAACACCAGCAGCCCGGCCGCCACCCACCACGCGGTCGCAGTGCCCAGTTCCATCGAGCTCATCCGTTCGGGTCCACTGCCGGCGAGTGTAGCGACTGCGCCGCTGCGCGCCGGGGCCGCCCTACACTGCGCGTCTTTCGCCCGCCGCCCCGATTCGAAGGCCCGTCGCATGCAGCGCTTCCACTTTCCGATCGTCATCATCGACGAGGACTTCCGCTCCGAGAACGCCTCGGGCTTCGGCATCCGCGCGCTCGCCGCGGCGATCGAGAAGGAGGGCTTCGAGGTGGTGGGCGCGACCACCTACACCGACCTGAGCCAGTTCGCGCAGCAGCAAAGCCGCGCCAGCGCGTTCATCCTGTCGATCGACGACGAGGAGTTCACGCCCGGCCCCGAACCCGGCCCGGCGGTGCTGAACCTGCGCAAGTTCATCCAGGAAATCCGCTTTCGCAACGCCGACATCCCGATCTACCTGTACGGCGAGACGCGCACCAGCCAGCACCTGCCGAACGACGTGCTGCGCGAGCTGCACGGCTTCATCCACATGTTCGAGGACACGCCGGAGTTCGTCGCGCGCCACATCATCCGCGAGGCCCGCAGCTACCTCGCCGGCCTGGCGCCGCCGTTCTTCAAGGCGCTGATGGACTACGCGCAGGACGGCTCCTACAGCTGGCACTGCCCGGGGCACTCGGGCGGCGTCGCCTTCCTGAAGAGCCCGGTCGGGCAGATGTTCCATCAGTTCTTCGGCGAGAACATGCTGCGCGCCGACGTCTGCAACGCGGTCGACGAGC
>CAZKCJ010000233.1:0-4940 GCA_964550885.1 uncultured Rubrivivax sp.
GCAACACGCTGTTCTGGATGGTGGTCGCGCTGTCGGTGCTGACGGTGTGGATGCTGCTCGGCAGCTGGCGCCACCTGCGCCGGCGCGCGCAGATCCAGGCCGCGCTGGTGCAGGAGACCAACTTCCGCCGCGCGATGGAGAACTCGATGCTCACCGGCATGCGCGCGATGGACCTGGAGGGGCGCATCACCTACGTGAACGCCGCCTTCTGCGCGATGACCGGCTTCGCCGAAGCGGCGCTGATCGGCCGCCGCCCGCCGTACCCGTACTGGCCGCCCGAGCGCACCGACGAGAACGTGCGCCTGCTGCGCCAGGAGCTGAGCGGGCGCAGCCCGGCCGGCGGCATGGAGGTGCTGGTGATGCGCCTGGACGGTTCGCGCTTCGACGCGCGCATGTACGTGTCGCCGCTGATCGATCCGCGCGGCCAGCAGACCGGCTGGATGACCTCGATGACCAACATCACCGAGGCCAAGCGCATCCGCGACCAGCTGTCGGCCGCGCACGAGCGCTTCACCACCGTGCTCGAGGGGCTGGACGCGTCGGTGTCGGTGCTGTCGGTGCCGCAGGGCGAGCTGCTGTTCGCCAACCGCTCGTACCGGGTGTGGTTCGGCGCCGACGCGCTCGGCCACCGGCTGCTGACCGGCGACGGCGACGGCGCCGCGCCCGATGCCGAGGACCTGAGCGAAGGCCTGTCCGGCCTGCCGGCCGAGCAGCTGACCCTGGCCGCGGCCGAGTCGCGCGAGATCTTCGTCGCGCCGCTGCAGAAGTGGTTCGAGGTGCGCGCGCGCTATCTGCAGTGGACCGACGGCAGCCTCGCGCAGATGCTGATCGCCACCGACATCAGCGCGCGGCTGCGCGCCGAGGCGCTGGCGGCGCAGCAGGCCGAGAAGGCACAGGTCACCAGCCGGCTGATGACGATGGGCGAGATGGCCTCGTCGGTCGCGCACGAGCTGAACCAGCCGCTGACCGCGATCACCAACTACTGCAACGGCATGGTCTCGCGCGTCGACGCCGACGCGATCGACAAGGGCGAGCTGGTCGCCGCGCTGCGCAAGACCGCGCACCAGGCCGAGCGCGCCGCGCAGGTGATCCGCCGGATCCGCTCGTTCGTGCGCAAGAGCGAGCCGCAGCGGCAGTCGGCGCAGGCGCGGCAGATCGTCGAGGACGCGGTCGAGCTGGCCGGCATCGAGCTGCGCCGGCGCAACGTCGCACTGCAGAGCTACGTCGCGCAGCGGCTGCCGGCGCTGTGGGCCGATCCGATCCTGATCGAGCAGGTGCTGCTGAATCTGCTGAAGAACTCGGCCGAGGCGATCGACAGCGCGCAGCTGCCGCCGCTGCGGCGCAAGATCGAGCTGCGGGTGGTGCCGCAGCACACGCCGGACGAGGGCGCGGTGATCGAGTTCAGCGTGACCGACACCGGGCCGGGCCTGCCGCAGGAGGTGATCGCGCGCGCGTACGAGGCCTTCTACTCGACCAAGGCCGACGGGCTGGGCATCGGCCTGAGCCTGTGCCGCTCGATCATCGAGTCGCACCACGGCCGGCTGCGCACCCAGAATCTCTACAATGGGGAGGCCGTCGTCGGTTGCCGCTTCGTCTTCACGCTGCCGGTCGATCCGCACGCGCCGGCGCCCGCAGAGGCGGGCGCTTCCGCCTCCCCTTCCACCGTCGCCCCCTCCGAATGAGCCTGATCCCGAAGAAAGGCACGGTCTACGTCGTCGACGACGACGAGGCGGTGCGCGACTCGCTGCAGTGGCTGCTCGAAGGCAAGGACTACCGCGTCAAGTGCTTCGACTCGTCGGAGTCGTTCCTGGCCCGCTTCGAGCCGCGCGAGGTCGCCTGCCTGATCGCCGACATCCGCATGGACGGCATGAGCGGGCTGGAGCTGCAGGACCGCCTGCTCGAGCGCCACAGCCCGCTGCCGATCGTCTTCATCACCGGGCACGGCGACGTGCCGATGGCGGTGAACACGATGAAGAAGGGGGCGATGGACTTCATCGAGAAGCCCTTCAAGGAGGCGGACCTGCTGGACCTGGTCGAGCGCATGCTCGAGCAGGCGCGGGTGGCCTTCAACCACCATCAGGAGCAGGCCAGCCGCGACGCGCTGCTGTCGCGCCTGACCACGCGCGAGGCGCAGGTGCTGGAGCGCATCGTCGCCGGCCGGCTGAACAAGCAGATCGCCGACGACCTGGGCATCAGCATCAAGACGGTGGAGGCGCACCGCGCCAACATCATGGAAAAGCTCAACGCGAACACGGTCGCCGACCTGCTGAAGATCGCGCTGGGCGCACACGGCTGGGGCTGAGGCCCCGGCCACCGATCGGGCGGCGGGCCGGCGGCGGCGCGCACGCGCGGCCGCAAGGGGGAGTGCGATGACCGCAACGCTGATCGACGGCAAGGCGCTGGCCGCCGAGGTGCGCGCCGAAGTCACGCAGCGGGTCGCGCGGCTGCGCGAGCGCGGGCTGCAGCCGGCGCTGGCGGTGATCCTGGTCGGCGACAACCCGGCGTCGCAGACCTACGTGCGCCACAAGGGCAGCGACTGCGAGAGCGTGGGCATGCGCTTCGTGCTCGACCGCTACCCGGCCGAGCTGAGCCAGGCGGCGCTGCTTGCGCGGATCGCCGCGCTCAACGCCGACCCGGCGATCCACGGCATGCTGGTGCAGCTGCCGCTGCCGCCGCACATCGACCCGCACGCGGTGATCGCGGCGATCGCGCCGGCCAAGGACGCCGACGGCTTCCACGTGCACAGCGCCGGCGCGCTGCTGATCGGGCTGCCCGGCTTCAAGCCCTGCACCCCCTACGGCTGCATGCGCATGCTGCGCGCGGCCGGCGTCGACCCGAAGGGCAGGCACGCGGTCGTGGTCGGGCGCAGCAACATCGTCGGCAAGCCGATGGCGCTGATGCTGCTGCAGGCCAACGCGACGGTCACGATCTGCCACAGCGCGACCCCCGACCTGGGCGCGATCACCCGCCAGGCCGACATCCTGGTGGCCGCGGTCGGCCGCCGCCGGATGATCACCGCCGACATGGTCAAGCCCGGCGCCGCGGTGATCGACGTCGGCATGAACCAGGACGAGGCCGGCCGGCTGTGCGGCGACGTCGACTTCGCCGCGGTGCGCGAGGTCGCCGGCTGGATCACGCCGGTGCCCGGCGGCGTCGGCCCGATGACGCGCGCGATGCTGCTGGTCAACACGGTCGAGGCGGCCGAGCGCGCGCTGGCCTGAAGCGGCGTGGGCGAGCCCGGCGGCAACTACGTCACGCGGCCGCGCGGGCCGGCCGGCCAGCGCCGGCCGCGGCACGCTAAGGTCCGCGGATGACCAGTCTTTGCGCCCCACGGCCGGCGGCCGCAGCGGCTGCCGAGTCCGCCGCCCAGATCGACATCCACCGCGACACCGGCCGCAAGCGCGACTTCGGTCGCGACGCCGGGCGCGGCAGTCGCCGTGTTCGCAGCGGTGTTCGCAGCGGTGTTCGCAGCGCTGGCGGCGACCGCGTCGATCGCCGCCGTTTCGACCCGCTGGGCGCGTCACCGGCGACGCGCCGGCGCTGCCAGTCAGCGGCGGCGCGCGCGGCCCGCGCCTGGAGCGTGGCGGCGCTGCTGGCGCTGGCCGGCACCGGCGCCTGCGCGCAGTACAAGGTGGTCGGGCCCGACGGCCGCGTCACCTACACCGACCGGCCGCCAGCCGACACCAGCCTGCGGGTCACGCCGCTGGATCAGGTCGGCAGCAGCGACGCCACGCCCGATGCGGCGCTGCCGCTGGCGCTGCGACGAACGGCGCAGCGCTTTCCGGTCACGCTGTACAGCTCGGCCGACTGCGCGCCCTGCGACGCCGCCCGGCAGCTGCTGCAGCAGCGCGGCATCCCCTACACCGAGCGCCGCTTCGGCGGCAGCACCGAGGACGCCGAAGCGCTGGAGCGGGCAACCGGTGCGCGCACGCTGCCGTCACTGACGATCGGCGCGCAGGCGCTGCCCGGCTTCGAGCCGGTGCAGTGGACCAGCTACCTCGACGCCGCCGGCTACCCGCCCGAGTCGCAGCTGCCCAAGGGCTGGACCGCGCCGGCACCGGTGCCGCTGGTCGCGCCGAAACCGGCAGTCGCCGCCGCTGCGCCCGAGACCTCGGCCCCGGCGCGCACGCCAACCGCGCGGGCGAGGCCGGCGGCCGAGCCCAAGCCGAGCACCTCGATCCGCTTCTGAGCGGCCCGCTGGGCCGGGCCTCGCAGCCGGCGAGCGCACCGCGGCCGCCGCTCAGGCGCGCGCCGAGCCGGCCGCCGATTCGGCCGGTCCCGCGCCCGCTGCAGCCGGCGCTGCGCCGCTCGCCGCAGCGCCGGGCGGCGCATCGATCGCGTCGTTCGCTGGCTCGTCGTCGGCGCCACCTTCGTCGGCTTCGGCGCCGGGCAGCAGCGCGCGGGTCGACGCGTCGGGCAGCGCCTCGACCTTGCGCAGCGCGCGGTTCATCTGGCGGGTGCGCGTGCCTGCCCTGCCCAGCGTCTCGACCACCCGCTCGGCCTGCGCGGTGGCGGTGCTCAGGTAGTCGCCGAAGCGGCCGAACTCGGTCTTGACCGCGCCCAGCACCTCCCAGACCTCGGCGCTGCGCTGCTCCAGCGCCAGCGTGCGAAAGCCCATCTGCAGGCTGTTCAGCGTGGCCAGCAGCGTGGTCGGGCCGGCCAGCATCACCTTGCAGTCGCGCTGCAGCGCCTGCACCAGCCCCGGGCGGCGCAGCGCCTCGGCGTACAGCCCCTCGGCGGGCAGGAACAGGATCGCGAAATCGGTGGTGTGCGGCGGCGCCACGTACTTGTCGCGGATCGCGCGCGCCTCGGTGCGCAGCCGCGCCTCCAGCGCGCGCGCCGCGGCCTCCATCGCCGCGGCGTCGGCGCGCTCGTGCGCGTCGAGCAGCCGCTCGTAGTCCTCGCGCGGGAACTTCGCGTCGATCGGCAGCCACACCGGC
>CAZKCJ010000234.1:0-4938 GCA_964550885.1 uncultured Rubrivivax sp.
GCGCGCGGTGGCTGAGCGCGTCCTTGCGCTGCGGCGCGAGTTCGGCCACGGTCAGGCCCAGCGCCGGCAGCAGCAGCAGCGGGTCGTAGCCGAAGCCGCCGGTGCCGCGCGGCGCGCGCGCGATCTCGCCGGCCCAGCGGCCGGTGGCGACCAGCGGCTCGGGGTCGTTGGCGCTGCGCAGCGCGACCAGCGTGCACACGAAGGCCGCGCGGCGATCGGTTGCGTGCTGCAGGCGCTGCAGCAGCAGTGCGTTGTTGGCCGCGTCCTGCGCGCGGCGGCGCGCTGCGCGCTCGCCGTCGGGCAGCGCGACCCTCGCGTAGTGCGCCGAGCCCACACCCGGCAAGCCGCCGAGCGCGGCGACGCACAGGCCCGAGTCGTCGGCCAGCGCCGCGCCGCCGCTAGCGCGCGCGGCGTGGCGCGCCTTGGCCAGCGCGTTCTCGACGAAGGTCGCGTGCGGCTCGTCGGCCTCGGCCAGCGCCAGCTCGGGCTGCGCGACCAGCTCCAGCGCGAGCGGCGCGAGCAGCCGCTGCAGCTCGGCCAGCTTGCCGGCGTTGTTCGACGCCAGCACCAGGCGCAGCGGCGCGGTCACCGGGCTGCCCATCGCGCCGCGCACGACGGGATGAGCGCCAAGAAGCCGCCCGGCACGATCAAGCCCGCGCTGGCCGCACGCGGCGACGGGCGGGACTCACGCCGCGCCTGCAGCCGCCCGGGCGGTGCGCAGCGCTGTGCGGTGCGCGTCACGCCGCCGCGGCCAGCGCCGCGCGCTGCAGCGCGCCCAGCTCGCCGATGCCCTTGGCCGCGAGCGCCAGCAGCGCGTCGAGCTGCGCGCGCGTGAAGGGCTCGCCCTCGGCGGTGCCCTGCACCTCGACGAAGCCGCCGCTGCCGGTCATCACCACGTTCAGGTCGGTGTCGGCGGCTGCGTCCTCGTCGTAGGCCAGGTCCAGCAGCGACGCGCCGCGCAGCAACCCGACCGACACCGCCGCGACCGAGTCGCGCACTGGCGACGTGCTGATCCGGCCCTGCGCCAGCAGCCAGTCGACCGCGTCGTGCGCGGCGACGAAGGCGCCGGTGATCGCCGCGGTGCGGGTGCCGCCGTCGGCCTGCAGCACGTCGCAGTCCAGCTGCAGCGTGCGCTCGCCGAGCAGCCGCAGGTCGAACACGCTGCGCAGCGCGCGGCCGATCAGCCGCTGGATCTCCTGGGTGCGCCCGCTCTGCTTGCCGCGCGCGGCTTCGCGATCGCCGCGGGTGTGCGTGGCGCGCGGCAGCATGCCGTACTCGGCGGTGACCCAGCCCTCGCCGCTGCCGCGCTTGTGCGGCGGCACGCGCTCCTCGACTGACGCGGTGCACAGCACCCGGGTGCGGCCGAAGGCCACCAGCACCGAGCCTTCGGCGTACAGCGTGTAGCGGCGCTGCAGCGTCACCGGCCGCAGCGCGTCGGCGGCGCGGCCGTCGCTGCGCGCAAAGGGAGTCGGGTCGTTCATCGAATTCAGGGATTCAGGGGTTCAGGGATGCAGGGGTTCAGGGATGCAGGGGTTCAGGGGTTCGGGCGTTCAGGCATTCGGGCGCAAGACCCGGGCACCGGCGTGAGGCGGCGCCGCGCCCCGCCCGGCGTACTCACTGCAGTACCTTCGGGCTGAGCCCTCCGGTATGAGCCCTTCGGGCGGCCGGGCGGGCTCACTGGAGTACCTTCGGGCTGCGCCCTCCGGTATGAGCCCTTCGGGCGGCCGGGCGGGCTCATGACCGGCGCTGCGCCGAGCGCTGGATCGCCTCGTTGATCTCGCGGATCGAGCGCTCGATCTCGGCGTCGTCTAGCTCCACCGGCGTGTCGCCGGCCAGGCTCGCCTGGATCGTCGACGCGAACCCCTGCTCGCCCAGGTCCTGCGTGGAGACGGCCGCCACGGCGTCGCGCTCGTCGGCGCCCTCCCACTCGATCGCGATCGCGGTCACGTTGTCGCTGCCGGCGCCGGCGTTGCGCAGCGCCTGCTCGACCAGGTCCGGCACTGCGTGCGCGAGCGCGCCGCGCACCAGCTGCGCGCAGATCTGCTCGTCGTCGACCACGCCCCACAGCCCGTCGCTGCACAGCAGCAGCCGGTCGCCCGACTGCAGCCGCAGCGGGCCGGTGGCGTCGACCACCGGCCGGGTCGGGCTGCCCAGGCAGGTGAACAGCACGTTGCGGTTGACCGCCGCATCCAGCGGCCCGAGCGGCGCCATCGCCTGCTGCAGCTCGCTGTACGAATGGTCGCGGGTGCGCGCGATCAGGCTGCCGGCGCGCACCAGGTACAGCCGCGAGTCGCCGCAGTGCGCCCAGTACGCGGCCGTGCCCTGCAGCACGCAGGCGACCACCGTGGTGCGCGGGGTGTCGACCAGCGCGCGCCCGGTCGCGTAGCGCAGCAGCTGCTGATGCGCGGCGAGGATCGCCTCGTGCAGGAAGCGCAGCGGCTCGGCCAGCGCCGGCACGGCCTCCTGCTGGAAGCGCGCGGCCAGCGTCTGCAGCGCCAGCTGCGCCGCGACCTCGCCTTCGGGGTGCCCGCCCATGCCGTCGGCCAGCGCGAACAGGCCGGCCTCGCGCGTGTAGCAGTAGCCGACGCGGTCCTCGTTCTTCTCGCGGCCGCCCTTGCGGCTGACCTGGTGGACGACGAAGCGCATCAGCTCTTCGCGCTGTTCTTCAGGCTCTCGAGCTGCAGCTTCAGGCGCTCGCCGAAGCTGAGCTTGGTGTAGCGGCGTTCGGTCTCGCGCGCCAACTCTTTCTGCAGCGCGAACACGCTCTGCGGCCGGCTCAGCGGGTCCAGCGACATGCACCACTCGGTGACCTCGATCAGGTTGTCGCTGTACACGTTGCGCAGGCGGGACAGGCTCAGCGCGAGCCGGTCCTTCTCCAGCCGCTGCGGCGCGTCGTTGGGCGGGTAGCCCTGCATGCACGCGTAGATGCACGCGCCGATCGCGTAGATGTCGGTCCAGGGGCCGAGCGTGCCGTCGCGCCGGTACATCTCGGGCGCGGCGAAGCCGGGCGTGTACATCGGACGGATGAAGTTGCCTTCCTTGGCCAGCACCTCGCGCGCCGCGCCGAAGTCGAGCATCACCGCCTTGTTGTCGTTGGTGATGAACACGTTGGCCGGCTTGATGTCCAGGTGCAGCATCTTGTGCTGGTGCACGATGCGCAGGCCGCGCAGGATCTCGTCGAACAGGCTGCGGATCGACGACTCGCGGAACACCTTGTCGCGCTTGAGATCGCGCGCGGTGATGATGAAGTCCTGCAGCGTGTCGCCCTGCAGGTAGTTCATCACCATGTAGACGGTCTCGTGCTCGCGGAAGAAGTTCAGCACCGAGACCACGCTCGGGTGGCTGATCTGCGCGAGCGAGCGGCCCTCCTCGAAGAAGCTCTTCAGGCCCAGCCGGTACAGCGGCTGCTTGTCGGGCTTGACCCGCGGCGTCAGCTCGCCCGGTGCACGCTCGGCCAGCGACGCCGGCAGGTACTCCTTGAGCGCGACCAGGTGCTGCTGCTCGTCCTCGGCCAGGTAGACGACGCCGAAGCCGCCCGCAGCCAGCCGCTTGACGATCGTGTAGCCGCCGACCACCGTACCCGCAGGCAAGGGCGCGGGCTTGGGCTTTGACATACTTCCGGCTGGTTCTCGACGGGGGCGCGAAGGCGATGACAGTCTACAGCATGACCGGTTACGCGACGGCCACCGCCGGCGCCGCGGCCGACGACGGCGCGGCCGTGACCCTCGAGCTGCGCTCGGTCAACGGCCGCTTCCTCGACCTGAGCCTGCGCCTACCCGACGAGCTGCGCGCGCTGGCGCCGCGGCTGCGCGAGCTGCTGGCTGGGGGCTTGCGTCGCGGCAAGGTCGAGCTGCGCGCCAGCGCCGGACGCGGCGCAGACGCCGACTGGCCGCAGGCGGCACCGGCGCAGCTGCGCCAGCTCGCCTACCTGGACGAGCAGGTGCGCAGCTGGCTGCCGCAGGCGCGCGCGCTGTCGGTGCACGAGGCGCTGCAGTGGTGCCGCGGCAGCGGCAGCGGCGGCAGCGCCGACGCGGCCGTGCTCGAGGCCGCGCAAGCCGCGATCGCCGCGCTGCGCGACGCGCGCGCGCGCGAAGGCGCGCGCCTGGCCGAGGTGCTGCTCGACAAGCTGCAGCAGCTGCGCGCGCTGGCCGCGCGCGCCGAGCCGCTGGTGCCGGCGGTGGTGCAGCGACAGCAGCAGCGCTTCGTCGAGCGCTGGCACGAAGCGCTCGCCGCCGCCGGCGGCGATGCCGCGGTCACGCCCGAGCAGGCGCGCGAGCGCGCGCTGAACGAGGCCGCGGCCTTCGCGCTGCGCATCGACGTGGCCGAGGAGCTGGCGCGGCTGCGCGCGCACCTGGACGAGGTCGAGCGGCTGCTCGGCGCCGGCGGCGAGGTCGGCAAGCGGCTGGACTTCCTGATGCAGGAGCTGCAGCGCGAGGCGAACACGCTGGGTTCGAAGTCCGCGGCGCTGGAGCTGACCAACGTGTCGGTCGAGATGAAGGTGCTGATCGAGCAGATGCGCGAGCAGGTGCAGAACATCGAGTGAGGTTTCAGGGGGTCTCTTGACACCCCCAAGCGGCCGGAAAGTCCAGCGTTTACGCGGGCTTAGCGTTTCGGCAGGTTGAACAGCGGCCCACCCCATCCCAGAATTTGTGTGTACCCGCGCGTGTACCCGGAACGGTCCGGGGCCCTTTCCGGGTACACACGCGGGGTGAACGATGGGCAAGCTGACCGACGTCGCGATCCGGGCCTGGATCAAGGCCGGTGAACGATTCGAGGGGCGCACCGATGGCGATGGGCTGCTTCTGTCCTGGCGACCCGACCGCACGGCACCCCACTGGCGGCTGCGCTACCGTTTCGCCGGCAAGTCGCGCGTGATGAACCTGGTGTGATCGGCGGTCAGGAAGCGCGTTTATTCGGCGACGAGGCGGCGCTTTTGGT
>CAZKCJ010000235.1:0-4914 GCA_964550885.1 uncultured Rubrivivax sp.
AACATCGTTCGCGTCGATCGACATCGTCACCCAGACCTCGATGCTGTCGCCCGGGCCGACGGTGCCGGACGGCTGGGTGAAGGTGACGCCCACCGTCGGCAGCGCCGCATTCGCAGTGAACGCGAAGGCGGCAAGACCGGCGGCGACGATGGCTGAGAAGCCTGAACGAATCATGATCGATCTCCCTGAAGTGAAGGCCCGCGGCAAGCGGCCCGGCGCGGGGGCACGGCGATTGCGAACATGCAGGAACAGGATACGGGCCGAGGATCGAACGGACAAGGAGGCCCCCCCCCGACTAGGGGGGGTGCGATCGATTGCTGTGCGCGGCTCGACTCGCATCGGCGCACGGGCACCCGCAGCGGGCGCGGTCGATCGTCGCGCGCCGCCGCGGCCGCCCCTGCCGGGCGGCAGTCCTCGCGCTGCTGCAGCGGCCGGCCGCGCGCTGGTTGCAACTGCCGCCGGCCCACGGGCAGCGCAGCCGCCGCTATGCTGCCCGCCACCGCACCCCCAGCGCCGCGCGAGCGGCGGCGCGCCGCAGCGCAACCCGGAGACCGCGATGAACGCCACCTTGCTGCTGGTCGTGACCACGCTGGACAGCGCCGAGCAGGCGCGCGCGCTGGCGCGCACGCTGGTCGAGCGCCGGCTCGCCGCCTGCGCGCAGATCGAGCCGATCGAGAGCTGCTACCGCTGGCGCGGCGCGGTCGAGCAGGCGCACGAGTGGCGGCTGCTGCTGAAGACCACCGCCGCCGGCTACCCGGCGCTCGAGGCCGCGATCCGCGAGCTGCACCCGTACGAGCTGCCGGCGATCCACGCGATCGCGGCCGAGCGCGCGTACGCGCCCTACGCGCAGTGGGTCGCAGCCAGCACCGGGCCCGAGGCCGCGCCGGGCTGACGCCCGCTGCTCAATCGGCCGGCCGGCCCGGCGGCTGCCCGAGCGCGCGCCGCGCGACGGTCACGCGCCTGCGCAGCGACACCTCGGCCAGGTCCAGCTCGGCGACCAGCGCACGCAGCGACTCGTCGTTGATGCGGTGCGCCTGGCGCAGCCCGTACAGCCGCTCGCGCTCGACGTGCAGCGCCTGCAGCCGCAGCTCGAGCTCGACCAGGTAGCGCCGTCGGCGCTCGCGCACCGTGTCCGGCGCCTCGGCCTGCGCCTCGGGCGTCTGCGGCGCGGCCGGATCCTCGAGCAGGTCGATGCGCTTGCGGTAGTCCTGGGTCAGGCGGCCGACCGCCTCCTGGTGCTGTGCGCGCCAGACCGGATCGGCCGCCTGCGGACCCTGCGGCGGCTGCGCGAGGAACGCGATCGCCGCGCGGCAGGCCGCGAGCCGCGCCCGGCGCTCCTCGCGCGCGACCAGCGGCTCGCCCGCCGGCGGCAGCCGGCGCAGCACCAGCGGCAATCCGATGCTGCCGATCACCAGCGTGCACAGGATCGTGCCGGTGGCCAGGAACACCAGCTCGTCGCGCGCCGGGAACGGCCGGCCGTCGGCCAGCAGCAGCGGCACCGACAGCGCGCCAGCCAGCGTGACCGCGCCGCGGATGCCGGCCAGCGTGGTCGCCAGCGTCAGCGCCGGCGACGGCCGCTCGGCGATCCGGCCGCGCTCGTGCGCGCGCCACAGGCTGCCGCGCACCGCCAGCGCCAGCCAGATCCAGCGCAGCCCCAGCAGACCGACGCTGATCGCCAGCGCCTGCGCCACCGGCAGCCACCAGCGCGGGCCCGCAGCCTCGAGCGTGCCGCCGACGATCGCCGGCAGCTGCAGCCCGAGCAGCAGGAACACCGCGCCGTTGAAGGCCGACTCCATCATCGCCCACGCGCTCTCGCTCTGCATGCGCTCGACGATGAAGGCGCTGCGGCGCAGGTCGGCGAAGTTGGTGGTGACGCCGGCCGCGACCGCGGCGAGGATGCCCGACACGCCGCTGCGCTCGGCCACCAGGTACGCGGCGAAGGGCAGCAGCACCAGCAGCAGCACCATCTGCGTGGCCGCTAGGTCACCGACCCGCCGCGACACCGCGTCGCGCGCGACCGCGAAGCCCCAGCCGAGCGCCGCACCGAGCACGAGCCCGCCGAGCGCGAGCCACAGGAAGCTGCGCGCCGCGGCGGTGAACGAGAACGCCCCGGTCAGGGTCGCCGCCACTGCGAACTTCAGCGCCACCAGGCCGGACGCGTCGTTCAGCAGCGACTCGCCCTGCAGCAGGTGCAGCGTGCGCGCCGGCAGGCCCAGGTTGCGGGTGATCGCCGACACCGCGACCGCGTCGGTCGGCGACACCACCGCGGCCAGCGCGAAGGCCACGCTCAGCGGGATCTGCGGGATCATCCAGTGGATCAGCGTGCCCAGGCCGAGCACGGTGAACAGCACCAGCCCCAGCGCCAGCCGCAGGATCGGCACCTGCAGCGCGAAGAACTCGCGCTTGGGGATCCGCCAGCCGTCGGCGAACAGCAGCGGCGGGATGAACAGCGCCAGGAACAGCTCCGGGTCGAAGGCGATGTGCAGCCCGTGCTGCGGCCACGACAGCAGCGCGCCCAGCGCGATCTGGATCAGCGGCAGCGGAATGCCGCGCATGTAGCGCGCGACGATGCCGGTCACCGCCCCGAGCAGGACCACCAGCAGCACGATCTCGACGGTGTGCACGGTGCCCGCAGTCTGACAGCCCGCGCGCGGCCGGGTGCTGCGTACGGTCACTGCGCCGGCGGCGCGCAGCGGCGGTCGCGGCTCAGCGCTGCGGCCCGGGCAGGTCGGCGGCGACGCGGCGGCGCTGCAGCACGAGCACGCTCGCGGCCCACGCGAGCGCGAGCAGCACGACCAGCGCGCCGACGCGGTGGGTCGCGGTGCCGATCGCCTGCGCCTGCGGCAGCCAGCCGAGCGACCCGAACAGGTAGATCCAGTCGTGCGGCCCGTCCTCGCCGGTGGTGCCGCCCAGCAGCAGCAGCTGCGGATCGCGCGCGTCGTACATGTAGGGCGCGACGTCGAGCAGCGACACGCCCGCGAGCCACAGGCAGATCGCCGCGCCGAACGGGTCGCGCTGGCGCACCAGCAGCGCGGCGCCGGGCAGCAGCGGCAGCGCCAGCTGCGCCAGCGTGCCGCCGAGCACGCCGATCCACTCGCCGAACACGCGCAGGATCAGGTGGCCCGCTTCGTGGAAGACGAGCAGCGGGCCGTGCAGGAACGAGCTCGCGATCGCGCCGTCGCGGTGGTCGAGCGCGATCAGCCGCAGGCCCCAGACGGTGAACACCGCGAGCAGCGCCAAGCGCAGCCACCAGCGCGGCGCGTCGACGCGATCCGGCACGTGCCACAGCAGCGCTGCGAGGCGCGCCCCGGCCGAGTCTGGCGAAGCAGCCGATCCGTCCACCGCCGGCGCGCCAGCGGCGCGCGCCGCGCCGTGTCGCCCGAGCGCGCGCCGCGGCCGCGCCTTCGCGAGGATCACGCCGCACGCCGGGCACTCGGCGTGCGGCGACGGGTCGGCGGGCAGCGGCTGGTGGCCGCACTTCGGGCAGCGCTCGGGCATGCGGCCAGTGTAGAAGCGCGGGCCGCGAGCTGCGCGCGAAGAGAGTCGCGCGATTCGCGCCTGCCGCGGCGGGGCCTTTGGCGCGCAGCGCACACCCGCCGCGCTACGATGCAGCGGCCATGAACACTTCAGCCATCCTCTTCGACGACCCCGGCGCGCTCGCGGTCCCGCGCGTGCTCCGGGAAGACCTGCCCGGCGGCGGCTTCGTGCTGCGCCACCCGGAGCCGCTGCAGCCGCACGCGCGCAGCATCGGCGCGTGGCTCGAGCACTGGGCGCAGACCACGCCCGACGCGCCCTTCCTGTCCGAGCGCAACGCCGACGGCAGCTGGCGGCGGCTGAGCTACGGGCAGACGCGCGCGCTCGTCGGCCGCATCGGCCAGGCGCTGCTCGACCTCGAGCTGCCGCCGGGCAAGCCGGTCGCGATCCTCAGCGACAACGCGGTCGACCACGCGCTGCTCGCGCTCGCGAGCATGCACGTCGGCCGGCCGGTGTGCGTGATCTCCAGCGCCTACAGCCGGCTGACCAAGGACTACGCGAAGCTGCACGCGATGCTGGCCGCGGTCGAGCCGGCGCTCGTCTACGCCGCCGACGCGAGCGCGTACGGCGCGGCGATCGCCGGCTGGCGCGACCGCGCGGTCGTCGTCTTCAGCCGCGGCGCGGGCGACTTCGCCGGCGCGCACGCGTTCGAGCGTCTGGCTGATGTGGTGGAGACGCCGGCGGTCGCGCGCGCCTACGCCGCGGTCGGGCCCGACGACCACGCGAAGTACCTGCTGACCAGCGGCTCTACCGGCAGCCCGAAGGCGGTGATCAACACCCACCGGATGCTGACCGCGAACCAGCAGCAGATGACGCAGGTGTGGCCCTTCCTCGCGCACCATCGGCTGGTGCTGCTCGACTGGCTGCCGTGGAGCCACACCTTCGGCGGCAACCACAACTTCAACATGGCGCTCGCGCACGGCGGCAGCCTGGCGATCGACGAGGGTCGACCGGCGCCCGGGCTGATCGAGCGCACCGTCGCCAACCTGCGCGAGGTGCGGCCGAACCTGTACTTCAACGTGCCGCGCGGCTTCGACCTGCTGCTGCCCTACCTCGAGCAGGACGCCGCCTTCGCGCACGACTTCTTCGAGCGCCTGGAAGGCGTGTTCTACGCCGGCGCTGCGCTGCCGCAGAGCCTGTGGCACCGGTTGGAGGTGGTCGCCGCGCGCACGCGCACGCGACCGGTGTGGTTCACGAGCTCGTGGGGCGCGACCGAGACCGCGCCGGCGGTGACCTCGGTGCACTGGCGCATCGACCGCGCCGGCTGCCTGGGCATCCCGCTGCCCGGCGTCGAATTGAAGCTCGTGCCGAGCGGCGACAAGCTCGAGATGCGCGTGCGCGGACCCAACGTCTTCCCCGGCTACCTCGGCGGGCCGCAGG
>CAZKCJ010000236.1:0-4910 GCA_964550885.1 uncultured Rubrivivax sp.
GGCCGGCGAGGCGACAGGCGACGTGCAGGTTCTCCTGCGCCGACAGCTCGTCCTTCAGCGCCGCTGCGTGGCCGAGGTAGACCAGCTGCCGGTGCAGCGCCTCGCGCTGCGGCGCCAGCGGCGTGCCGCGCCACAGCACCCGGCCGGCGCTGGGGGCGCTCAGCCCGCAGATCATCCGCAGCAGGCTGGTCTTGCCGGCGCCGTTGGCGCCGCTCACGCGCAGCAGCTCGCCCGCACCGACGCGCGCCGCCAGGTCGCGAAACAGCAGCCGGCGGCCGCGGCGGCAGGCCAGGCCTTCGAGCTCGAGCAGCGGCGGTGCGGCGTCCATCGGCTGGTGGGTTGCGGGGGCGATTGTCGATGGCGGCGTAGCATCGCGGCCCGGTCGCACCCGACGCCAACCCGAGCCGACATGCGCTGGTCCCGATCCTGGCTGCTGCTGAGCGTGCTGGCGCTGGCTGGCGCCTGCGCGAACTACCGGCCGCAGCAGGTGCGCGCGGGCATGACCGAGGCCGAGGCCGCCGCGCTGATCGGCAAGCCGACCAACCGCTATCCAGGACCCGACGGGCAGACGCGGGTCGAGTTCGCGTTCGGCCCCTGGGGTCGGGTGACCTGGATGGTCGATCTCGACGCGGCCGGCAAGGTGATCGACGCGAAGCAGGTGCTGACCGAAGCGAACCTGAACTGGTTCCAGCGCAACGCCGGCGGGCACGACGCCGCCTGGGTGCGGTACCAGCTCGGCCGGCCCGCCGAGGTGCTGCAGCTCGGCTGGATCGGCGGGCAGGTGTGGTCGTGGCGTTACCCGACCTACGAGTGCCTGTGGTTCCAGGTGACGATCAACGAAGACCGCACGCTGCGCGACACCGGCGGCTGGGGCATCGACCCGAGCTGCGACATCCGGCTCGGCGTCGGACGCTGAGCGGCAGCGCCAAGCGCGTCCTCACGCCGGCTCGCCGCGTTTCGCGAGCCGTCAGCCGACAGCCGTCAGCGGTCGAAGCGGCCGTGCCGGCCGGCACCGGCGGCGAAGCGCGCCGCACCGGCCACCGCCTCGGCCTCGATCACCGCGAAACCGCCGGCGCCTTCGCGCCGCAGCGCCTCGGCCAGCGGCAGCTCCCACTGCGCATAGGCCGACGCGCGGTCGGCCAGCAGGCAGGCCTGCGGGAATTGAGCGAGCTGGCGCGCGAGTGCCTGCGCCGCCGCCAGCGCCGCACCGTCGGCGCCCACCTGGGTCACCAGGCCGATCGCCAGCGCCTCGTCGGCGGCCACCGGCCGGCCGCTGAGGATCAGGTCGAGCGCGCGGCCCATGCCGACGATGCGCGGCAGCCGCACCGTGCCGCCGTCGATCAGCGGCACGCCGAAGCGGCGGCAGTACACGCCGAAGACCGCGCTGCGCGCGGCAACGCGCAGGTCGCACATCAGCGCGAGCTCCAGCCCGCCGGCGACCGCGTGGCCCTCGATCGCGGCGATCACCGGCTTGGCGAAGGCCATTCGCGTCGGCCCCATCGGCCCGGCCGCGGTGCCGGTGGGCT
Source organism: uncultured Rubrivivax sp. (assembly GCA_964550885.1). Classification (GTDB taxonomy): domain Bacteria; phylum Pseudomonadota; class Gammaproteobacteria; order Burkholderiales; family Burkholderiaceae_C; genus Rubrivivax. The sequence goes on from CAZKCJ010000236.1 coordinate 1,527, forward strand.
CGACGTGGTTGCGTCGCGCCGGGTCGGCGAAGGCCTTCAGGTCGGCGCCGGCGCAGAACTGGCCGCCGCCGCCGGTGAGCACGGCGACCTGCGCCTGCGCGTCAGCCTCGAACTCGACGAAGGCCGCGTGCAGCGCGGCGGCGGTGGGCGCGTCGACCGCGTTGCGGCACTGCGGGCGGTGCAGCGTGATCGTGGTCACTGCGCCGACGCGGGTGCTGTGCACCGCAGCTGCCGCAGCCGCGGCGGGCGGCGCGCGGCGGTTGTCGCCCCCGGGGCGGTCGGGCGGGCCTACCACCGTCGCACCCGTCGCGCGCTGCGCTTCGGGATCGGCACGCCGCAGCGCCTCGGCGTGCGCACGCTCATCCGTGCGGCGGCGCCGCCGCCGGCGCCAGCAGCTGCGCCATGCGCTCGTGCACCTTCTGGATCGCCCGCAGCGGCCGCAGCATCACCTTGAAGCGGTCGATCCGGCCGTCGGCGTCCCAGTGGATCAGGTCGACGCCGTTGACCTCGACGCCGTCGAGCGTGCAGCTGAACTCGAGCACGGCCGAGTCGGCGCCGAGCCATTCACCGACGTAGCGGAAACTCGGGTCGCCCAGCACCTGCAGCGCCGCGCGCAGGTAGGCGAGCGCGAGTCGGCGGCCGACCTGTGGCGTGTGCACCACGGGTGACAGGAAGACCACGTCGTCGGCCAGCAGCGCGTCCAGCGCCGAGGCGTCGCGGCTGCGCACCAGCGCGTGCCAGCGGTCGATCGTCGTCGTCACCATCAGGGAATTCCCGGGCTGCCGAGGGCCGGGCATCGTATCATCGGGCCGTTTGCCGGCCGGCGGCGTTTTGATCGAGGTCAAATGCGCGCGCGTGATGGCTGGCTATGGTGCGCTGTCCATCCCCCATCAACTCTAGGCCGAACGTCCTGCGGGGCCCGTCGGCACCCCTTCCGATGCCTGCCCCTACCACTGCTGCCGACCTGTTTGCGATGCTGCCGGCCGCGGGGCTGAAACCGCTGCGGCTCGGTGGGCGCACGCTGCTGCCGGTGGTGCAGGGCGGCATGGGCGTCGGCGTGTCGGCGCACCGGCTGGCCGGCACGATGACCGGGCTGGAAGCGGTGGGCACGATCTCGTCGGTCGACCTGCGCCGGCTGCACCCGGACCTGATGGAGGCCACCGGCGACCTGCCGCCGGGCGAGGCGGCCACGCGCGCCGCCAAGGTCGCGATCAACGCCGCCAACCTCGAGGCGCTGGGCCGCGAGATCCGCGCCGCGCGCGCACTTGGCGGCGGCCGCGGGCTGCTCGCGGTCAACGTGATGCGCGCGCTCGAGTCCTACGCGCCGGCGGTGCGCCATGCGCTGGAGTGCGGCATCGACATGGTCGTGGTCGGCGCCGGGCTGCCGCTGGACCTGCCGGATCTGGCGCAGGACCATCCGCGCGCGCTGCTGGTGCCGATCCTGTCGGACGCGCGCGGCGTGCAACTGCTGGTGCGCAAGTGGGAGCGGCGCAAGCGGCTGCCCAATGCGATCGTGATCGAGCACCCGCGGCTGGCGGCCGGGCACCTGGGCGCGGCGCGCATCGCCGACCTGGGCGATCCGCGCTTCGACTTCGAGAACGTGGTGCCGCAGTCGCTGGCCTTCCTGCGCGGCGCCGGGGTCGAGCGCGAGGTGCCGCTGATCGTCGCCGGCGGCATCCGCAGCCACGCCGACATCGTGCGGCTGCAGGGGCTGGGCGCGGCCGCGGTGCAGCTGGGCACGCCGTTCGCGGTCACCGCCGAGAGCGACGCATCGGCCGGCTTCAAGCAGGTGCTGGCCGATGCGCGCGACGAGGACCTGGTCGAGTTCATCAGCGTCGCCGGGCTGCCGGCGCGCGCGGTGCGCACGCGCTGGCTTGACAACTACCTGAAGGCCGAGGAGCGGCTGCAGCAGGTCGCGCACCGCAAGCCGCGCTGCTCGCTCGCCTGGGACTGCCTGACGCAGTGCGGGCTGCGCGACGGCACCAGCGGCTGGGGCCAGTTCTGCATCGACCGGCAGCTGGCGGCGGCGTTGCGCGGCGACACCGCCAAGGGCCTGTTCTTCCGCGGCGTCGGCAAGCTGCCCTTCGGCAACCAGATCCGCAGCGTCACCGAGCTGCTGCACAAACTGCTGACGCCGAGCGCCGTGCAGCCGGTGCCGGCACCGGCGCTGGCCGCGGTCGCCTGACCGCGCCGGCGGACTCGCTGCCAGGTTCGGGCGGCACGCAGCGCACGGCTCCGCGCAGGCACAGGCAGCGCCGGGCAGGGTGACGCGAGCCGGCGGCGGCCCCGACCACGACGACGGACAAGCGCGTGAGCCCGCACGTGAGCCCGCACCTGAGCCCCGACCAGCGCGCCGAACTCGAAGCCGCGCTGCGGCGGCGCCAGCAGGAGCTGGAGCAGCTGCTGAGCGAGCACCACGGCGGGCTGTCGCGCTCCGAGCACGCGCGCGAGCTGCTCACCGGCGACAGCGACGACGTGTCGCAGCGCGAGGCCGAACGCGAGCTCGACATGACCGTCTCCGACCGTGGCGCGACCGAGCTGGCCGAAGTCGGCGCCGCGCTGCGGCGGCTGCACGACGGCGACTACGGCATCTGCGAGGACTGCGACGCCGAGGTTCCGTACCTGCGGCTCAAGGCCGAGCCCTGGGCGCGGCGCTGCGTCGCCTGCGCGGGCAAGCGCGAACGCGCGCGGCGCTGACGCGCGCTTCGGGCGAGCGGGCGCGGCGCTGACGCGCGCTTCAGGGTCGACGCGGCTGCGGCGCGAATGCGCGTCGCCGTCAGCGCAGGTGCTGCGCGAAGAACGCGAGCGTGCGCTCCCAGGCCAGCGCCGCGGCCTTGGGCTCGTACTCGGTGAACGCGAGCCGGTTGGCGCCGACCGCGGTCTCGTTCGCGAACGCGTGCATCGCGTCGTAACGGTGGAACTCGAAGGCGACCTTCGCGGCGCGCAGCTTGGCCTCGAGCGCGTCGACGCCGGCGATCGCGAAGGCGCCGTCGCGCGTGCCCCAGTGCGCGAGCAGCGGCGCGCGGATCCGCGCCGGGTCGACCAGCTCAAGCGGCGGATAGCCGTAGTACACCGCGCAGGCGTCGGCCTCCGGCACCTGCACCGCGGCCAGCAGCGTCAGCGCGCCGCCCATGCAGTAGCCGGTCACGCCGACCTTCGCACAGCGCTGCTTCAGATACTGCACCGCGCCGCGCAGGTCCTGTGCGGCGGCGTCGCCGAAGTCCAGGTGGTTCATCAGGTGCTCGGCCTCGGCCTGCTCGACGGTGGACTTGCCGCGGTACAGGTCGGGCACCAGCGCGACGTAGCCGGCCGCAGCGTAGCGGTCGGCGACGCCGCGGATCTGCGCGTTCAGCCCCCACCACTCCTGGATCACGATCACCCCCG
>CAZKCJ010000237.1:0-4904 GCA_964550885.1 uncultured Rubrivivax sp.
ATGAACGCGGTGGTGTCGGCGTTCAGGTAGTGCGCGCCGGTGGTGTGGAAGCAGGGGTTGCAGCTGGTGCTGACGTGGATCATCGCGGGAATGTCGTACTCGACCAGCTTCTCGTAGATCGGGTACCAGTGCCGGTCGGTCAGCGGCGGCTCGCGCCAGTGCCCGCCCGACGGATCCGGGTTCAGGTTGATCGCGACGTTGCCGTACTGCTCGACGCACTTCACCAGCTCGGGCAGGCAGGTCTTCGGGTCGACGCCGGGGCTTTGCGGCAGCATCGCCGCGGGGGTGAAGTTGTCGGGGAACAGCTGCGCCACGCGCCAGCACAGCTCGTTGCAGATCGCCGCCCAGGTGCTGCTGACCTCGAAGTCGCCGATGTGGTGGGCCATGAAGCTCGCGCGCGGGCTGAAGATCGTCAGGTCGCTGCCGCGCTCCTTCATCAGCCGCAGCTGGTTCGACTCGATCGTCTCGCGGATGTCGTCGTCGCTGATCTTCAGCTCGGCCACGCGCGGCCGCTGCGCCGGGTCCTGGATGCCGGCGATCTGGCGGTTGCGCCACTGCTCGAGCGCCTTCGGCGCAGTGGTGTAGTGGCCGTGGCAGTCGATGATCATGCGGGTCTCCTGGGGATCGGGGGCGGCCTGCAGCTCAGGCCGGCGTCATGCCGTGGCGCCGCTTCAAGTCGGCGGCGGCCGGCGCACACAGGAAGTCGATCAGCGCGCGCGCGGCGTCGGGCTGCGCGGCGCGCGCGCCCACGCCGGCACTGAAGATCGTGACGATCGCGCAGGGCTCGGGCAGCGCGCCGAGCACCGTGATCCCCGGCAGCTGCATCAGCTCGCTGCGCTGCTGGAAGCCGAGCTCGACCTCGCCGCGCGCGACCAGCGTGCCCACCGGCACCCCGGGCGGCGCCTGCCGCAGCCGCGCGCGCAGCGCGTCGCCCAGCCCCCAGCGCTCGATCAGCTGCAGCAGCGCGTTGCCGCTGGGCCCGGTCGAGTAGCCGATGCTCGCGGCCGCCTGCACCGCCGCGCGCAGCGCCGCCTCGGTGTCGATCGCCGGCCGCGCGGCGCCGGCACGCACCGCGGCCGCGACCTCCGAGCGCACCAGGTCGCGCCGGCTGCCGGCGACCACGTGCCCGCCGGCGAGCAGCCGCTCGAGCGCGTCGTCTGCAAGCACGACCAGGTCGAAGACTTCGCCGGCGGCGACCCGCTTGGCGGCGTCGACGCCGCCGACCGACTCGAAGTGCACCGGCGCCCCGCCGGCGCGCTCGTAGGCCTGCGCCAGCTCGGCCAGCAGCTGGCGCGTGGCCATCGACGAGATGCCGGTGAGCGGGCGGGGCATGGGCAGGTGGGCGGGCAATCGGGCGGGTCCTGGCGGCGATGATAGGCAGCCGCGGCCCTCGCCGCTGATCGAGGGGCGATCGCGGCCCGCCGGCGCGGTGATCGCGCGGCGATCACGCGGCGATCACGCGGCGATCAGGTCGGCGACGCTCAGCCGGTCGATCGCGCTGCGCCGGCGGAACGAATCGAGCGCGTCGCTCGGCGCCAGCAGCAGGCCGTCGACCAGCGGCGCTGCCGGCGTCCCGGCCGGATCGCACAGCAGCACGTGCCGCTTGGCGTCGGCGTCGTCGAGCCGGCCGACCCAGCCGAGCGCGATCAGCCGCTGCAGCAGCGGCTCGATCCGCAGCGGATCGGCGCGCAGCCGCGCACCCAGCTGCTGCAGCGTCAGCCCGCGCCGCGGCGTCGCGCGCGCCGCCGCCAGCTCGCGCAGCAGCGCGACCGCGAGCGCGAAGGCCTGGCCCGGCCGGTCGTCCGGGCGGCCGATGCGCATCTGCAGGCTCGGCGCGTAGGCGGCGATGACCGCGCCGAACAGCATCACCAGCCAGCCGACGTAGATCCACAGCAGCAGGATCGGCACGGTCGCGAACGCGCCGTACAACACCGAGATCCCCGGCATCGCGCGCAGGTACCAGCCCAGGCCCAGCTTGGCGAGCTCGACGCCGACGCCGACGAACAGCGCACCGGCCAGCGCGTGCGCCCAGCGCACGTCGGTGTTGGGCACGTAGCGGAACAGCGCCGCCACCGCCAGCACCTGCAGCGCGAACTGCAGCAGCCCCAGCAGCAGCCCGACGCCGCCGGGCAGCGCGCCGACCAGGCCACGCGCCGCGGCCAGCGCGTACGGCGTCAGGCTCAGGCTCATGCCCAGCAGCAGCGGCCCGAGCGTGATCGCCGCCCAGTACACCAGCAGCCGCTGCGCCAGCGGCCGGGGGCTGCGCACGCGCCAGATCGCGTTCAACGTGCGGTCGATCGTCAGCATCAGCGCGAGCGCGCTGAACAGCAGCACCACCAGGCCGACGCTGCCCAGCCGGTTGGCCTTGGCCGCGAACTGGGTCAGCGTGCCCAGCACCTGCTCGGCGATCGAGTCGGGCACCAGCCGCTGCAGGAAGTAGTGCTGCAGCGCGCTCTTGAACCGGCCGAAGATCGGGAACGCGGTGAACAGCGCGAGCATCACGGTCAGCAGCGGCACCAGCGCCAGCGTGGTCGTGAAGGTCAGGCTGCTCGCGGTCAGCCCGAGCTGGTCCTCGCGGAAGCGCTGGCGCAGCGTGCGCAGCGTGTCGTACCAGGGCCAGTCGCGCAGCGTCTGCAGCAGCGCGGCGAGCCAGCCGGCGCCGCGGCGGCGAAGCGCATCCAGCAGCTGCATGCTGGCTATGATGCCAGCATGCCCTGGCCGCCCGGCGCTGCCGCCGCCTCCACCGTCGTCACCCCCAGCACCGCCGCACCTGCCGCCGCCGACCGCACGGTGCGCGCGACCCGCGCGGTCGCGCTCGCCTCGCTGCTGGCGTTGGTGCTGCTGGGCGTGGCCTGGGAGCTGTGGCTCGCGCCCACCGGCCGCGGCACGCTGGCGCTCAAGGGGCTGCCGCTGCTGTTCGCGGTACCCGGGCTGTTGCGCCTGCGCCTGTACACCTGCCGCTGGCTGAGCCTGCTGGTGTGGCTGTACGTGGCCGAAGGGCTGATGCGCGCGAGCGTGCAGTTGGGGTTGGCCGCACGCCTGGCGCTGGCCGAGGTGGCGTTGGCGCTGCTGCTGTTCGCCGCCTGCGCCTGGCAGGTGCGCTGGCGGCTGCGCAAGCCGGCGCTGGGGGCAGCGTGAAGCCAGCCCCGGCGTGCGTGGCGCGCTGCGCAGCCGCATGCCGATGACCGCGGCCGTGCCCCTGTTGGCCGCGCTGCGCGAGGCGGTAGGTGCGGCGCAGGTGCTGGTCGACGGCGACCTGAGCGCGTGGGAGCTGGATTGGCGTCGGCGCTGGCGCGGGCGCGCGCTCGCGGTCGTGCGCCCGGGCAGTGCCGCCGAGGTCGCGGCGGTGGTGCGCGCCTGCGCCGCGCATGGCGTGAGCCTGGTGCCGCAGGGCGGCAACACCGGGCTGGTCGGCGGCGGCGTGCCCGATGCCAGCGGCGCGCAGGTGCTGCTGAGCCTGCAGCGGCTGAACCGCGTGCGCGCGGTCGACCCGACCAACCTGACGCTGACCGCCGAGGCCGGCTGCGTGCTGCAGGCGGTGCAGCAGGCGGCCGCCGACGCCGGCTTGCTGTTCCCGCTGAGCCTGGCGGCCGAGGGCAGCTGCACGATCGGCGGCAACCTCGCGACCAACGCCGGCGGCACCCAGGTGCTGCGCTACGGCAACGCGCGCGAGCTGTGCCTGGGGCTCGAGGTGGTGACCGCCGACGGCGAGCTCTGGGACGGGCTGTCGGGGCTGCGCAAGGACAACACCGGCTACGACCTGCGCGACCTGTTCATCGGCAGCGAAGGCACGCTCGGGGTGATCACCGCGGCGACGCTGAAGCTGTACCCGCAGCCGGCGGCGACGGTCACTGCGCTGGCCGCGCTGCCGACGCTGGCGCAGTGCGTGGCGCTGCTGGCGCTGGCGCGCGCGCGGCTGCACGCCGAGCTCAGCGCCTTCGAGGCGATGAACGGATTCGCGCTCGAGCTGGTCGCGGCGCACTACCCGCAGCTGCCGCAGCCGCTGCAGCGCGCGCCCTGGACGGTGCTGCTGGAGCTGTCGGCTGCCGACGCCGAGGCGCCGGCGCGCGAGCGCCTGCAGGCGCTGCTCGCCGCGGCGCTCGAGCGCGGGCTGATCGGCGACGCGGTGGTCGCGGCCAGCCTCGCGCAGGCGCGCGCGCTGTGGCAGCTGCGCGAATCGATCCCGCTCGCGCAGGCGCGCGAGGGGCTGAACGTCAAGCACGACATCGCGCTGCCGGCGTCGGCGATCGCCGCCTTCTGCGCGAGCACCGACGCCGCGCTGGCGCGCGCCTTTCCGGGCGTGCGGCTGGTGAACTTCGGCCACCTCGGCGACGGCAACCTGCACTACAACGTGCAGGCGCCGCCGGGCGAGCCGGCGCCGGCCTTCCTCGAGCGCAACGAGCCGGCGATCAACGCAATCGTCTACGACGCGGTGGTCGCCGCCGGCGGCTCGATCTCGGCCGAGCACGGCGTCGGCCTGCTCAAGCGCGACGAGCTGGCGGCGCGCAAGTCGCCGGTCGCGCTGAAGCTGATGCGCGCGCTGAAGACCGCGCTCGACCCGCAGGGGCGGCTGAACCCGGGCCGGGTGCTGTAGCCGCAGCGCCGGCGCCGATCGCGCGGCGGGCAGCCGCGGCGGGCCGCGCCCGGGCTACTGCACCGGGCCCTTGAGCGCGGCGGGCAGCGGCAGCGACATGATCTCGATGCCCTCGTCGAGCAGCGCCTGGCGCTCCTGCGCGCTGGCCTGGCCGCGGATGCCGCGCGACGCGGTCTCGCCGTAGTGGATGCGGCGCGCCTCCTCGGGGAAACGCTCGCCGACGTCGTCGGTGTGGGCCAGCATGTGGCGCACCGCGCGCAGCCACAGCTGCTGCGGATCGGGCTGCGCATCGGCCGCGGACGCCGCCGCC
>CAZKCJ010000238.1:0-4900 GCA_964550885.1 uncultured Rubrivivax sp.
TCCGCCAGCACGGCCTGCGCAACTCGCACCTGCTGTCGATCGCGCCCACCGGCACGATCAGCCTGGCCTTCGCCGACAACGCCAGCAACGGCATCGAGCCGGCCTTCAGCTGGACCTACACGCGCAAGAAGCGCGAGCCGGACGGCAGCTACAAGGAATACGCGGTCGAGGACCACGCCTGGCGGCTGCACCGGCACCTGAAGGGCGCCGACGCCAAGCTGCCGGCGGCCTTCGTCAGCGCGCTCGAGCTGTCGGCGACCGCGCACGAAGCAATGGTCGCGGCGGTCGCCCCCTACGTCGACACCTCGATCAGCAAGACCGTCAACGTGCCCGAGGACTACCCGTACGCCGACTTCCAGGACCTGTACCTGACCGCCTGGCGCTCGGGCCTGAAGGGGCTCGCGACCTACCGGCCGAACAAGGTGCTGGGCGCGGTGCTCAGCGTCGACCAGCGCGCAGCCGGCGCCGCTGCTCGCGGCCGACGACGGCGCGAACCAGCGGCTGAAGCTCGAGCGGCTGCCGGCGCCGGTGCTGACCTCGCTGCGCTGGCCCAGCCGGCCCGAGCTGCCCACCGGCAACCCGGCCTGGAGCTTCATGATCCAGTACCCGCACGGCGAGTTCGCGCTGTTCGTCGGCGAGCTGCCGGCGCCGGCTGGCCCCGACCTCGGCCTGTTCGGCAAGACCCTGCCCTTCGAGGTCTGGGTCAACGGCGCCGAGCAGCCGCGCGGGCTGGCGGCGCTGGCCAAGACGCTGTCGATGGACATGCGCGCCAACGACCCGCAGTGGCTGAAGCTCAAGCTCGATGCGCTCGCCACCGTCGCCGAGGAGCGTGCGTTCGAGATGCCGTTCCCGCCGCACGGCGAGCGCCGCCTGTTCCCCGGCGTGGTCGCCGCCACCGCGGCGGTGATCCGCTGGCGCTGCGAGCAGCTGGGCGCGCTCGACGGTGCCGGCTCGACGCCGGTGCTCGACGCGATGTTCAGCCGCGACGAGCCGCGCACCGGCGCCAACGGCACGCTCGCCTGGGCGGTGGACGTTGACAACCCGGCCACCGGCGAGGCCTTCAGCGTCACGCTGAAGGAGGTGGTGCTGCCCTCGGGTGACGGCGGGCTGGCGACGCGGCCCTGCGCGCTCGGCTTCTCCGGCAACTACCCGCGCGCGCTCGACGGGCTGGCGCGGCTGCTGAGCCTGGACATGCGGGTGATCGACCCGGCGTGGATCGGCATGAAGCTGCGCAAGCTGCTGAACGTCGGCGAGCCGCTGGGCCACTTCATGGCGCCGGTGCCCGGCGAACGCCGCCAGCAGGTGTGGCCGTCGACGGTGGCCTACGTCGCGCGGCTGATCATCCACCGCTACGCGATGCTCGGCGTGCTCGACGAGCAGGGCTTCCCGCTGCGCGAGATGGGCATCCTGCAGCTGCCCAAGCAGCGCGGGGCCGGCGGCGCGCAGGCGGCGGTCGCGCCAATGGCCGGCAAGGCCTGCCCCGAGTGCGGCAACTCGACGCTGATCCACAAGGACGGCTGCGACTTCTGCACCGCCTGCGGCTACGTCGGCGTGTGCGGCTGAAGCGGCGCCGCAGCGCCGCGCAGCGGTGGCGCGGTGCGCGCGGCGCGGCTCGGGCGATGAAGCGGTCGGGTCCGGTCAGGGTTGAAGCCAGCGGCGTGCGGGCCGGCGTTGGCCGGTGCCGCTGGTCGGGCCGCGCCCGACCACGATCGCAGCGCTGCGCAGTGCACAGCGTGCTGCGGTGAGCGACGACCGCAAGCCGCAGCTGGACCGCCGCGCGGTCGCGTTGCTGCTGATGTGCGCGCTGCTGTGGGGGCTGAACCAGGTCGCGACCAAGGTGGCGCTGGTCGAGATCGCGCCGCTGACGCAGGCGGCGCTGCGCTCGGCCGGCGCGGCCGCGCTGCTGGTCGGCTGGATGCGCCGCCAGCGCCTGCCGGTGCTGCCCGAGCGCGGCACCTGGCGCGCCGGCGTGCTCATCGGGCTGCTGTTCGCACTCGAGTTCGGCTGCATCTTCGTCGGACTGCAGTACACGAGCGCATCGCGCATGGTGGTGTTCCTGTACCTGGCGCCGTTCGTGGTCGCCGCCGGCATGCCGCTGATCGCGCGCAGCGAGCGGCTCGACCGCTGGCAGCTGCTCGGCCTGGGTGGCGCGTTCGCCGGCGTGGTGCTGGCCTTTGCCGAGGGCTTCGTCAGTCCGGCGGCGGGCCCGCGGCAGTGGCTGGGCGACGCGCTCGGCATCGCGGCGGCGTTGTTCTGGGGCGGCACGACGCTGACGATCCGCGCGAGCGCACTCAACCGCGTGCGCGCGGAGACCACGCTGCTGTACCAGCTGGTGGTCTCGATGCTGGGGCTGGGGCTGGCGGCGGTGGTCGCCGGCGAGCCATGGCCGGCACGGCTGAGCCCGCTGCCGCTGGGCTCGCTCGCGTTCCAGATCGTCGTGATCTCGTTCGCCAGCTATCTGGTGTGGTTCTGGCTGGTGCGCCACTACCCGGCGACGAAGATCTCGGTGTTCGTGCTGCTGACGCCACTGGCCGGGCTGATCGCCGGCGTGCTGCTGCTGGGCGAGCCGCTGACGCTGCGGCTGGTGATCGCGCTGGCCGCGGTCTGCGTGGGCATCGCGCTGGTCAACCGCGGGCCACGACGGGCGCCGCCGGCGGCGCAGCGGATCGCCTGACGCGGCTCGGCTCGACCGAGGTGCGGCAGCACCGGGGCCCACGGGCGGCTCACTGCCGGCCGGACGAGCGCGGCCGCGACTGCCGCCAGAATCGCGCCAGGCAAACGGCCGCAGGGCGCGAGCGATGAAACAGGTGATCGGCATCAGCCTCGGCGCGAGCCGGCTGGACTTCGACTTCCACACGTCCTTTCTCGGCGAGCCGCTGCGCGTGCGCCGATTCGGCGCCGACGGCAGCGTCGAGCGCGCCGACGCGCTGCTGCGCGAGCACGACGGCCACTGCGACGCGATCGGGCTGGCGCTGGTCAAGGACAGCGGCGCGCGCGGCAGCCACAGCCGCGACCGCAGCGCCAACCGGCGGCTGCAGCGGGCGGCGCGCGCGACCGCGGTCAGCGACGGCGCGCGCCTGGCCGACATCTTCCTGGAGTGGGCGGTGCGCCACGCGCAGGCCGAACTGGGGCACTGGTTCGACAACGCGCGCGTGCTGTTCTTCAGCGGGCTGGCGCACCAGAAGCTCGCGCTCTCGATGGCCGAGTACACGCCGAACCTGCGCTTCGCCGACCCGCTGCTGCAGCTGGGCGTGCCCAAGCTGCTGGGTTCGCTCGACGCGCTCGGCCTGTACGCCGCCGGCGCGCACGCGGTCGCCGGCTGGGCGCCGCCGCGGCTGGTGCCCGACCTGCTGCGCCAGCAGTGGGCGCAGCACACGCTGAAGCGCGCGGTCCGGCACGCGCACGTGGTGGTCGCGCCGGTGCACGAGCTGGACGCGATGGGGCTCGAGGAGCTGGCCGGCAAGACGGTGATCACCACCACCGTCAACGACGAGCGGCTCGCGCAGTTCCGCGAGCGCGGCGTGCACCTGGTGATCGACGGCGCGCCGCAGCGCGACGGCCACGTGCTCGACCCGGCGCTGCTCGACGCGATGATCATCGCCGCGTCCGGCAAGGCCGGCGACCAGCTGCTCGACGACGACTACCTCGAGGTGCTGGCCGGCGAGGGCCTGGCGCCGCGGCTGCTGCGCCCGAACGGGCAGCGGCGCTGCAACCGCTTCGCGTTCGTGATCCACCCGCTGTCGCAGGAGTACTTCAAGCAGGTCAAGCCGGTCGAGCTGCTGTCGCAGGTGTCGCCGCCGGCGCTGGTCGCGCCGATGATGGACACGCTGGAGAAGGTGCTGGCCTGGGCGCCGCCCTTCGTCTACTCGCGCGTCGAGGGCATCAAGAGCCCCACCGGGGTCGAGGCCGAGGGCTGGCTGATCAGCGTCGGCGGCACGCCCAAGGAGATCATGGCGCACGCGCCCGAGTTCACCTACCGCCGGCTGCTCGCGGCGGCCGAGATGGCGCGCAAGCTCGGCGCGCAGATCATGGGGCTGGGCGCCTTCACCAAGGTGGTCGGCGACGCCGGCGTCACGGTCGCGCGGCGCGCGCCGCTGCCGATCACCACCGGCAACAGCTACAGCGCCAGCGGCGCGCTGTGGGCTGCGCACGACGCGCTGCTGCGGCTGAAGCTGCTGCCCAAGCCGGTAGGCAAGGGCCGCGTGAAGTTCAACGCGATGGTGGTCGGCGCCACCGGCGCGATCGGCGCCGCCTGCGCGCGGCTGCTGGTGCGCGCGGCCGAGCGGGTGGTGCTGGTGTCGCCGGAGACCGCCAAGCTGCTCGCGCTGAAGCGCTCGATCCTGCGCGAGACGCCGGACGCGAAGCTGGTGCTGAGCGCGCGCGCCGACGCGCACCTGCCGCAGATGGACTTGGTGGTCACCGCGACCTCCGGCGCCGGCAAGAAGGTGCTCGACATCATGCGGGCGAAGCCGGGCTGCGTGATCACCGACGTCGCCCGGCCGCTGGACCTGTCGCCCGAGGACGTGGCCAGGCGCCCCGACGTGCTGGTGATCGAGAGCGGCGAGGTGCGCCTGCCCGGCGACGTCCGCATGAAGAACATCGGCCTGCCGCCGGGCGTGGCCTACGCGTGCCTGGCCGAGACGATCGTGCTCGCGCTCGAAGGCCGCTTCGAGAACTACACCGTCGGCCGCGCGATCGAGTGGGCGAAGGTGCACGAGATCTACAAGCTCGGGCTGAAGCACGGGATGCAGCTGGCGGCGATCTCGGGCGTCAACGGCGTGTACAGCGACGCCGACATCGCGCGCGTGCGCGCGCTGGCGCTGGCGGCGCGCGCCGGGCGGCCGCAGCGCGGCCGCGCCGCGCCGCGGGCGCGAGCGAAGGCCGCGGCCGCTTGAGCCGG
>CAZKCJ010000239.1:0-4871 GCA_964550885.1 uncultured Rubrivivax sp.
GCCGACCGGCCGCGGCTGGGCAGCGTCGCCCGGCCGCGGCTGGGCAGCGTCGCCCCGGCGCCTGCCGCCGCGGCATCGGGTTTCAGCCTTCGTCAACCACGAGTGACCACATGGCCAAGACAATCCGGATCGAGCACGTCTTCAAGGTCTTCGGCGACCAGCCGGAGCAGGCGCTGGCGCTGGCGCGCCAGGGGCTGTCCAAGCAGGACATCGTCCAGCAGACCGGGCAGTCCATCGGCGTCTTCGACGCCAGCTTCACGATCGAGGCCGGCCAGATCTTCGTCGTCATGGGCCTGTCGGGCTCCGGCAAGTCCACGCTCGTGCGTCTGCTCAACCGGCTGATCGAGCCGACGGCCGGCCGCATCCTCGTCGAGGGCGAGAACATCGCCGAGTACGACCCGGCGCGCCTGCGCGAATTCCGGCGCAAGGACATCAGCATGGTGTTCCAGTCGTTCGCGTTGCTGCCGCACCTGACGGTGCTCGAGAACACCGCGTTCGGGCTCGAGCTGGCCGGCGTGGACAAGGCCACGCGCGTGGCGCAGGCGCAGGCCGCGCTGACCCAGGTAGGGCTGGAGGTCTGGGCCAAGGCCTACCCCGACGAGCTCTCCGGCGGCATGCAGCAGCGTGTCGGCCTGGCGCGCGCGCTGGCCGCGGACCCGTCGATCCTGCTGATGGACGAGGCTTTCTCCGCCCTCGACCCGATCATCCGCACGGACATGCAGGACGAACTGGTGCGGCTGCAGCAGGAGAAGCGCCGCACGATCGTCTTCATCTCGCACGACCTGGACGAGGCGATGCGCATCGGCGACCGCATCGCGATCATGAAGGACGGGCAGGTGGTGCAGGTCGGCACGCCCGAGGAGATCCTGCGCGCCCCGGCCGACGAGTACGTGCGCAACTTCGTCCGCGGCGTCGACGCGGCCGCGGTGTTCAAGGCCGGCGACATCGCGCGCAAGACCCAGGTCGAGGTCTCCGAGAGCCCCAGCCGCGGCTGCCGGCCGACGCTGAAGCGGCTGCAGACGCAGGACCGGGAGTGGGGCTACGTCGTCAGCCCCGAGCACCGCTTCCTGGGCGTGGTCTCGGCCGAGTCGATCCGCGACGCCCTGCGCGGGCACGACGGGCCGCTCGGCCTGCGGCACGCGTTCCTGTCGGGCATCGAACCGGTGCCGGCCGAGACCGTGATCAGCCAGCTGTACGGCCGGATGGTCGCCTGCCCGTGCCCGCTGCCGGTGATCGCGGCCGACGGCCGCTTCCTCGGCGCGATCAGCAAGACCACGCTGCTGAAGTTCCTCGACCCCAACACTGACCTGCGCGGTGACCCGCTGCCCGCCCTGCCGGGCGAGAGCCCGCCGGCCACCGCCGCGGCCAGCGCCTGAGCCGACGGCGCAGCCGCACGCGCAACGAAAGCCTTGACCGACCATGAGTGAGCCCATCCGTGACCCCAGCCCCGGCACCGCGAGCGGCGCCGGCGACGACCCCTGGAGCGCCCCGGCGCCGGCCGCGCAGCGCGAGACCGCGTCCGACCCGTGGAGCGCCACGTCCGACGCCGCCGCGGCCCAACCCGGCGACGGCGCGGCATCGGCCGAGGCCGCCGACGCCTGGGCCGGCGGCGGCGACGCCGCAGCGGCATCGGACTTCCTGCAGGCCGCACCTGCCGATGACGGCGGTTTCGCGCTGCAGCAGCTGTGGGACGGCAGCCTGCCGGTCCAGGCCTGGATCAACCAGGGGCTGGACTGGTTGGTGCTGCACTTTCGCCCGCTCTTCATCGCGATGCGCGGCCCCGTCGACACGCTGCTCGGCGGCGTGGAGGCCGCGCTGCAGTACCCGCCGACGATGCTGATGATCGGCCTGCTCTCGCTGCTGGCCTGGCAGCTGGCCGGTGCTGCGCTGGGCCTGGCGACGCTGGCGTCGCTGGTGCTGGTGGCGATGCTCGGCATCTGGTCCGAGGCGATGGTGACGCTGTCGCTGGTGCTGACCTCGCTGCTGTTCTGCGTGGTCATCGGCCTGCCGCTGGGCATCGTGCTGGCGCGCAGCGACAGCGCGCAGCGCATCGTCCGCCCGGTGCTCGACGCGATGCAGACGACCCCCGCGTTCGTCTACCTGGTGCCAGTGGTGATGCTGTTCGGCATCGGCAACGTGCCCGGCGTGATCGTCACCATCATCTTCGCGCTGCCGCCGCTGGTGCGCCTGACCAACCTGGGTATCCGCCAGGTGCGGCCGGACCTGGTCGAAGCGGCGCGCGCCTACGGTGCGTCGCCGTGGCAGCTGCTGACCAAGGTGCAGCTGCCGCTGGCGATGCCCTCGATCATGGCCGGCATCAACCAGACGCTGATGCTGAGCCTGTCGATGGTGGTGATCGCGTCGATGATCGCCGTCGGCGGCCTGGGCCTGATGGTGCTGCGCGGCATCGGGCGCCTGGACATGGGGCTGGCCGCGGTCGGCGGCATGGGCATCGTGATCCTGGCAATCGTGCTCGACCGCATCACCCAGGCGATGGGCCGACCCCGCCGCGACCAGCGCCAGCGCTGGTACACGCGCGGACCCGTCGGCCTGCTCTGGCCGAAGCGCCGGCGCCGCCGCCCTGAACCGGCCGCGTTGGCGCGCCCGGCCTGAGCCGCCCGGGCCGCGGCTCGCGGCCGACCCGACTCCCTGCATCCACCCCCAATCACAGGAGCTTGCCCATGCGATCCAACCCCTTTGGCCGAACCCCGAAGCCGCTGCGCGCCGCGCTGGCCGCCCTCACGCTGGCTGCGGCCGCGTTCACCGCCGCGGCGGTCGGGCTGCCGGGCGAGGGCGTCAGCGTGCAGCCGCTCAAGAGCACGATCGCCGAAGAGACTTTCCAGACCCTGCTGGTGATGCGGGCCCTCGAGGAGCTCGGCTACGACGTCAAGCCGATCAAGGAAGTCGACTACCCGGCCGCGCACCTGGCGATCGCCAACGGCGACGGGACCTTCCTCGCCGACCACTGGGATCCGCTGCACGCCGACTACTACCGCAACGCCGGCGGCGACGCCAAGCTGTGGCGCAACAACAGCTACTCGCCCGGCGCTCTGCAGGGCTACCTGATCGACAAGAAGACGGCCGATCGCTACAAGATCACCAGCATCGCGCAGCTGGCCGACCCGAAGATCGCCGCGCTGTTCGACACCGACGGTGACGGCAAGGCCGACCTCACCGGCTGCAACCCCGGCTGGGGCTGCGAAGCGGTGATCGAGCACCAGCTCTCCGCCTACAAGCTGCGCGACCGCGTGTCCCATGTGCAGGGCAACTACGCGGCCCTGATTGCCGACACGATCAGCCGTTACCGGCAGGGCAAGCCGGTCTTCTACTACACGTGGACGCCGTACTGGGTCAGCAACGTGCTGGTGCCCGGCCGCGACGTCGTCTGGTTGCAGGTCCCGTTCTCGTCGCTGCCCGGCGCGCAGAAGGGCATCGACACCAGGCTGCCCAACGGCCAGAACTACGGCTTCGTCGTGAACACCCAGCGGATCCTCGCCAACCGCGCCTTCGTCGAAGCCAATCCGGCAGCGAAGGAACTGTTCAGCGTGATGAAGCTGCCGGTCGCCGACATCAACGCGCAGAACCAGACGATGCACGACGGCGCCAACAAGGCCAGCGATATCGAGCGGCACGTGCAGCGCTGGATCGAAACCCACCGCAAGCAGTTCGACGGCTGGATCGCCGCAGCCAAGGCCGCGGCCGGCTGAAGGCCGGCGGCGCGCGCGCCCGGCGCCGGCGTCCACCGATCGCCGCGCGCGCTGCTTCGGCGGCGCCCACCGATCGCCGCTCGCGCTCCTTCGGCGGCGCCCACCGAACGCGCCGGCCTGGGCACCGCCCCGGCGGTGGTGCAGCCGCCGCCGCGCGTCAGCCGCCGCGCGTGCGACGCTGCGCGGCGCACGCGTCGCCGGCGGCCTGCAGCGCGCAGCGCCGCAGCGTGCACAGCGGCCCGCCAACGACCGCGGTGGCGTAGCTCATGCAGGCGAGCTCGCTCACCGTCACCGTGATCTCGGGCAGCGCCGTGAGCGGGCGCAGCCGCGCGCGCACCGCGCGCATCGGCCAGGCGCCACCGTACAGGCCGGCGGTCACGTGCGGCACGTAGCGCGCGGGCGGGTCGAAGGCGCCGGGGCGCGCCAGCGCCGCGCGCAGCCGCCGCAGGCTGCGCGACGGATCGCGCACCGCCAGGCACGCAGCCGCGCTGAAGCTGAAGGCGCCGCCGATGCGCAGCTCGAAGGGCGGCAGCCGCAGCCGCTCGAGTGCGGCGAGCTGCGCCTGCAGCTGGTCGGGCCCGAACTCGTCGGCCGCCTGTGGCCGATCCACGGCAAAGCCGCACAGCTGCACCGTGACGTGCGGCTCGCGCCGATAGCCGGGCAGCAGCAGCGGCTGCAGCGCCGCGCGCAGCTGCTCGAGCCGGGCGTCGACCGCCGGGTCGGCCAGCGCCACCGCCCACAGCGCGAACTGCGGCCGGCCGCGATGCCATTCGACGAAGTCGCGCTGCTCGCTGGGCTGCGTGTGCGCGCCCGGCGTGCGGCCGCGGTCGGGGTCGCGGTGCGCCGCATGCGTCGCGCTGCGCGCGTGCGCGCCGGGCTGCTTGCGCGCACTCATCCGGGCGCTTGCCGCCGGTCGGGCCGGCGCGCGAGCACGACGCGCGCTCCGGGCGCCGGCGCCGGCGGCCAGTCGCGGCTGCGCGGCGCGGCGTCGCCGGCGTGCTCGAGCCACCGCGCCGCTGACAGCCAGCCGCCGTGGGTGACGAGCACCGCGGCCTCGCCCGGGTCGAAGCCGCGCACCCGCTGCAGCAGCGCGGCCAGCGGCTCGCCGCCTCCGGGCCGGTAGTGCGCGAAGTCCGCGCACCAGGCGTCGACCTCGGCCTGCGG
>CAZKCJ010000240.1:0-4853 GCA_964550885.1 uncultured Rubrivivax sp.
CGATGATCGTCGGGTTGGCCTGCAGCGGCTCGAGCACGCCGCCGATGCCGACGCCGCCCGACAGGTGCACGTTCTTGCCGATCTGCGCGCAGGAGCCGACGGTCGCCCAGGTGTCGACCATCGTGCCCTCGTCGACGTAGGCGCCGATGTTCACGTAGCTGGGCATCAGCACCACGTTCTTGGCGATGTAGCTGCCGCGCCGCGCGACCGCCGGCGGCACCACGCGCACGCCGGTGGCGCGCATGTGCTCTTCGTCCAGGTGCGAGAACTTCGGCGCCACCTTGTCGTAGAAGCTCAGCTCGCCGGCGTGGATCGGCCGGTTCTCGTTCAGCCTGAAGCTCAGCAGCACCGCCTTCTTGACCCACTGGTTCACCTGCCACTGGCCGACGCCGCGGCGCTCGGCGACGCGGATGCGCCCGGCGTTGAGGTCGGCGATGACTTCATCGACCGCCTCGCGCACGTCGGGGGCCGAGGTCGCGGTGATCTGCGTGCGCCCATCCCAGGCGAGGTCGATCAGGTTCTGGTGCTTGTGGGTCATGGCTGGCGGTTCAGGGTGTAGGCGTGGATGCGTTCGGCGGCGGCCGCGCATTCATCGGGGGCGGCGACCAGCGCCAGCCGGATGCGTCCTGCACCGGGATTCACGCCGTGCGCGTCGCGCGCGAGCAGGCTGCCGGGCAGCACCGCGACATTGTATTGAGCGAGCAGCCCGCGGGCGAAGCCGACATCGTCGCCGCCGGGCACTGCTGCCCACAAATAGAAGCCCGCGTCCGGGCTGCGCAGGTCCAGCACCTGGGCCAGCCGCGGCGTGACCCGCGCGAACTTCTCGCGGTACAGCGCGCGGTTGGCCTGCACGTGCGCCTCGTCGCCCCAGGCGGCGATGCTCGCCTGCTGCACCGCCGGGTTCATCGCGCTGCCGTGATAGGTGCGGTAGCGCAGGAAGGCGCGGATCCAGTCGGCGTCGCCGGCGACGAAGCCGGAGCGCATCCCGGGGACGTTGGAGCGCTTGGACAGGCTGGTGAAGGCGACCAGGCGGCGCAAGTCGCCGCGCCCGAGCCGGGCCGCGGCCTCCAGCCCCCCCAGCGGCGGCTCGTCGCCGAGGTAGATCTCGGAGTAGCACTCGTCGCTGGCGATCACGAAGCCGTGGCGGTCGCTCAGCTCGAACAGCCGCTGCCACTCGGCCAGCGGCATCACCGCGCCGGTCGGGTTGCCGGGCGAGCACACGTACAGCAGCTGCGTGCGCGCCCAGGTCGGCTCGTCGATCTGCGTCCAGTCGGCGGCGAAGTTGCGCGCCGGGTCGCTGTTGGCGAAGGCGGTGCGCGCGCCGGCGAGCAGCGCCGCGCCCTCGTAGATCTGGTAGAACGGATTCGGGCAGACCACGGTCGCGCCCGGCCGGGCCGGGTCGACAACCACCTGCGCGAACGCGAACAGCGCCTCGCGCGAGCCCAGCACCGGCAGCGTCTGGGTGTGCGGATCGACCGCGACGCCGTAGCGCCGCTGCAGCCAGCCGGCGAAGGCCTCGCGCAGTGCCGGTTCGCCGGCGGTGGCCGGGTAGCGCGCGAGGCCCGGCAGCGCGTCGACCAGCGCGCGTTCGATGAAGGCCGGCGTCGGGTGGCGCGGCTCGCCGATGCCCAGCCCGATCGGCGCGTGCGCCGGCGACGGCAGCAGGTCGCGCGTCAGCTCGCGCCAGCGCTCGAACGGGTAGGGGTGCAGTTTCGACAGCAGCGGGTTCATCCCGGAATTATCCGGGGCCCGGCCGAACCGGCGGCGCACCGGCGTCGATCTCTCGCACGACGCGCGGGTGCCCGGCGCAAAGCGGCCACGCGCGCGCAGGCGCGCCTACCACGCGCGCGCAGGCGCGCCTACATGCACTCCGCGCTGCAGGCGCCGGTCCTCGTGTTGTAGGTGTCCTGGCAGGTGTAGCCGCCAAGCACGATGCCGCACACCGCCCCGGGAGTGTTGACCGTGTCCCCTGCTGCGCAGGTGGTGCCCGGCGCAATCACGCCCGGTGGCGTGGTGATCGGCACCGCGACCGCGCCTGCCGGCACCGCAACGCCGCCGGCCGGTACCGCGGTGACCGCGCAGGGTCTGAAGATGGCGCCACCGCCGGGGCGCGCGATAACGAAGAAGGCGATGACGCCGACGAGCAAGACGCCGATGGCAACCGCCAGTCGCCGCCCGGACCACCTGCCTTCGCTGATTGCGGGCATGGTTGGCTCCTCGCAAGGCCCGGCGAATGCCGGACGCAGACTGCAAACTAGCCCGGCGACGAGCGGGTGTCAATCACCGCCCGGCTGCCACGCGGTTCCCGGCCGTCGTGTCGCTGCGTACACCAGGGCCTCGCCGCCGAGCAGTTCGGTGCTGCCGCTGAGGCGCTCGCCGATCGCCTCGGCAACCGCGATCGAACGCCGGTTGCCCGGGCGGATCAGGCTGATCACGCGCTCGCGGCGCATGTGCTCGAAAGCGTGCCGCAGGGCGGCGGCAGCCGCCTCGCGCGCGAAGCCGTGGCCCCACTGCGCGCGCGCGACCACCCAGCCGAGCTCGAAGTCGGGCCAGTCGGGCGGATGGTGGAAGCCGACGCGGCCAAGCAGGACGCCGCTGTCGCGATGCTCCAGCGCCCACATGCCGAAGCCGCGCAGTTGCCAGTGGCCGAGGAAGAACGCGATTGCGCGCCAGGCCTCGGCCGCGGTCTGCACGGCGCCGGCGCCGATGTAGCGCATCACCTGCGGGTCGCCGCAGATCGCGGCATACGCGGCGGCGTCGCCCTGGGCGAACGGTCGCAGCAGCAGGCGCGTGGTCTCGATCGTCCGCGCCGCAGGTCTCACTTGCCGAGCCCGGCCGCCGGCTCGATCGGGGGCAATGCAAGCTCCGCGGCCGGACGCCAGCCCTTCTTGCGATGTTCGGCGATCACGGTCGTGTAGATGCCGCCGCGCACGTTCCAGCGCGCGTGCACGCGCACGAAGCGCGGCCTGGTCGCGGCGACCAGGTCGTCGAGCACGGTGTTGGTGACCTTCTCGTGAAACGCGCCTTCGTCGCGGTAGCTCCAGAAGTACAGCTTCAGGCTCTTGAGCTCGACGCACAGCCGATCGCACACCATCTCGATCCGGAACTGCGCGAAGTCCGGCTGGCCGGTCAGCGGGCACAGGCTGGTGAACTCGGGCAGCTCGAAGCGGATCAGGTAGTCGCGCTCGGGCGCCGGGTTCGCGAACACCTGCAGCTGCTTGCTCGGTGCGGTCGGCGGCGTCGCCGGCCGCGCGCGCTGCGACGGCGGTACGGGCGGGCGGCTGCGGCTCATGGTGCGGGCGTCGTCGGTCAGGGGGCGCGAAATCGTAGCAGCGCGGCGCCTGGGCTCGTGCGGTGCAGGCGTGCGCCGTCACGCATCGCAGCGCGCGCGCGAATCGCCGTGCTGCCGGGCGCGGCGTTGCCGGCGAGCATCCTGGTGGCGCTGCCGCGGCGCTGGCCGGCGCTCGGGCGGCGGCTGCCGGATGCTATCATCCGGCCCCGGCCCGACACAGGTTTTGCCTTGTAGATCAAAGGCTTAGAACGATCTGACGGGTTCTCGTCGCCGCCCGCGGCCGACCCCGCCCATGCGCCTCACCCAGATCAAGCTGTCCGGCTTCAAGTCCTTCGCCGAACCGACGACCTTCCAGCTGCCCGGCCAGCGCGTCGGCGTGGTCGGGCCCAACGGCTGCGGCAAGAGCAACGTGATCGACGCGGTGCGCTGGGTGCTGGGCGAGAGCAAGGCCAGCGAGCTGCGCGGCGAGTCGATGCAGGACGTGATCTTCAACGGCTCGGGCCTGCGCAAGCCGGCCGGGCGCGCGAGCGTCGAGCTGGTGTTCGACAACTCGGCGGCGCGCGCCGGCGGGCCGTGGAACCAGTTCGGCGAGATCGCGGTGCGCCGGGTGCTCACCCGCGACGGCGGCTCCAGCTACTCGATCAACGGCCAGACGGTTCGCCGCCGCGACGTGCAGGACGTGTTCCTGGGCACGGGCCTGGGCCCGCGCGCGTACGCGATCATCGGCCAGGGCACGATCAGCCGGATCATCGAGAGCCGCCCGGAGGAGCTGCGGCTGTTCCTCGAGGAGGCGGCCGGCGTGTCCAAGTACAAGGAGCGCCGGCGCGAGACCGAGAACCGGCTGAAGGACACGCGCGAGAACCTGACGCGGGTCGAGGACATCCTGCGCGAACTCGACGGCAACCTCGACAAGCTCGAGGCGCAGGCCGAGGTCGCCACCCGCTATCGCGCGCTGCAGGCGCAGGCGCAGCTCGGGCAGCACCGGCTGTGGTTCCTGAAGCACCGCGACGCCGCCGCCGAAGAGCAGCGCGTGCACCAGGCGCTGCTCGACGCTCAGCGCGCACTCGATGCGCGGCTGGCCGAGCTGCGCCGCACCGAGGCCGAGCTCGAGACGATCCGCCAGGCGCACCTGGGCGCCGGCGACGCGCTGCACCTGCGCCAGGGCGAGCTGGCCGATGCGGCGCTCGAGGTCAGCCGGCTGGAGGAGCGGATCCGCTACGTGGTCGACGCGCGCGAGCGCGCGCAGGCGCGGCTGGCCGAGCTGCGCGCGCAGGACGCGCAGTGGGCCGAGCGCGCGCAGCAGGCGCGCGCCGAGACCGCGCAGCTGGCCGCACGCCGCGGCGAGGTCGACGCGCAGGCGGCGCAGCTGGCGGCGCAGGCCGGCGCGCAGCACGCGGCGCTGCCGGCGCTGGAAGAGGCGCTGCGCGCCGCGCAGCAGCACAGCAGCGCGCAGCGCAGCGTGGTCGCGCAGGTGCAGCAGCGCATCCAGGTGCTGGCCGCCGAGAGCCGCAGCGTCGAAGAGCAGCTGCAGCAGCTGCAGCGGCGGCGCGAGCGGCTCCGG
>CAZKCJ010000241.1:0-4836 GCA_964550885.1 uncultured Rubrivivax sp.
CGCGCTGGCGGTGCGCGACGTGTGGATGATCGTCGCCGACATCCTGGTGTTCGTGACCATCTACTTCGTCACGATGGTCGCGGTCGCCGGCGGCTTCGACCTGCGGCTGGTCGCGAGCTTCGCCGGCTGGGTCGCGCTGTACCTGCTGGCGCTGCGCTGGTTCGTGCCGCGGCTGGCGCGCAGCGCGCAGCGCCAGGCCGATGCGCGCTCGCTGATGACCGGCCGGGTGACCGACGCCTACACCAACATCGGCACCGTCAAGCTGTTCTCGCACGCCGGCCGCGAGGCCGGCTACGCGCGCAGCGCGATGCACGAGTTCCTGCGCACGGTGCACGCGCAGATGCGGCTGATCAGCGGCTTCGAGATCGTCAACCACGCGCTCAGCGTCACCCTGGTCGGCGCGACCGCCGGCGCCGCGCTGTGGCTGTGGAGCCGCGGCGAGGTCGGTGTCGGCGCGGTCGCCGCGGCCACCGCGATGGCGCTGCGGCTGAACGGCATCTCGCACTGGGTGATGTGGGAGATGGCCAGCCTGTTCGAGCAGGTCGGCACGGTGCAGGACGGCATCGCGACGCTGGCGCAGCCGCAGGCCGTGGTCGACGTGCCCGGCGCGCCGGCGCTGCAGGTGCGGCGCGGCGAGCTGCGCTTCGAGGCGGTGGGCTTTCGCTACGCCGCCGCCGGCGCGCGCGTGGTCGACGAGCTGACGCTGCAGGTGCGCCCGGGCGAGAAGGTCGGGCTGGTCGGGCGCTCGGGCGCCGGCAAGAGCACGATCGTCAACCTGCTGCTGCGCTTCTACGACCTGGAGTCGGGCCGGATCCTGATCGACGGCCAGGACATCGCCGGCGTGACCCAGGACAGCCTGCGCGCGCAGATCGGCATGGTCACGCAGGACACCTCGCTGCTGCACCGCTCGGTGCGCGACAACATCCTGTACGGCCGCCCCGACGCGACCGAGGAGCAGATGATGGCGGCCGCGCTGCGCGCCGAGGCGCACGAGTTCATCGTCGACCTGGCCGACCCGAAGGGCCGGCGCGGCTACGACGCGCACGTCGGCGAGCGCGGGGTGAAGCTGTCGGGCGGGCAGCGGCAGCGGATCGCGATCGCGCGCGTGATGCTCAAGGACGCGCCGATCCTGCTGCTCGACGAGGCCACCAGCGCGCTCGACAGCGAGGTCGAGGCGGCGATCCAGGCGAGCCTGTACCGGTTGATGCAGGGCAAGACGGTGGTCGCGATCGCCCACCGGCTGTCGACGATCGCGGCGATGGACCGGCTGATCGTGCTCGACCGCGGGCGCATCGTCGAGCAGGGCGACCACCGCAGCCTGCTCGCGCTGGGCGGGCTGTACGCGCGGCTGTGGGCGCACCAGAGCGGCGGCTTCCTCGGCGACGTCGACGCGGCCGCGGCCGAGCCCGGCTTGGCGCCGCTGCCGCCGGCAAGCCTCGCCGGCGCCGGCGAGCGGGTCGAGCCATTGGCTTCGGTGCCGCCGGCCTTCCGCTGACCAGAGGTGGCGGCGCGCTGCTGCCGCACGCCGGACTTCGCGCCGGCGACCTCGCGCTTGCCTGCGGCGTGCGCTGTGTCCCGGGCGGCGTGACCGATGCCCGGCGTGCGCGCTTCAGCCGCGGCGGGGGCGGCCGACAACCGATCGACCGGCGGCCTCGCGCCGGCGCATCGAAGCTGCCGTGAACGCGACTGTGCCGCAACCCATCGAGGCCCGGCTGCCGGGTGCCGACGCCGGCCAGCGTGCCGGCGCACGCCGCACGCTGGTCGCCTGCGGCGTGTACTGGCTGGCCGCGCTCGGCCAGTGGTGGTCGGCGCAGATCGGTCTGGCTGACCCGACCTGGGCCGCCTGGCTGATCGCCTGGCTGGCGCCCGGGTTGTTCGGCTTCTACCTGCTGGTGCGCAGCGGCTGCAGCCTGGGCGGGCGCGATCCGGCGCTGTCGCTGCTGCAGATGAGCTACGCGGTCGCGGTGATGGCCGCCGCGTACCTGATCAACCCGCCGCTGCGCGGCATGGTCCTGATGCTGGTCGCGCTGGTGCTGGTGTTCGCGGCGTTCACGCTGCAGCCGCAGCACGCGCGCGCGATCGGCTGGCTCGCGGTCGCGGTGCTGGGCAGCGCGATGCTCGGCGGCGCGCAGCTCGCGCCGCAGGTCTTCGACCCGACGATCGAGAGCATCCACTTCGTCTTCGCCGCGGTCGTGCTGCCGGTGATCTCGCTGCTGGCCGCCGAGCTGGCGGCGATGCGCGTCGGGCTGAAGGCGCAGAAGGCCGAGCTGCAGCAGGCGCTGGCGCAGATCCGCCGCCTGGCCACCCGCGACGACCTGACCGGCCTGGTCAACCGCCGGCACATGCAGGAGCTGGCCGCCGGCGAGCACCGCCGCGCGCAGCGCAGTGGCATGGGCTCCTGCCTGTGCCTGGTCGACCTGGACCACTTCAAGCGGGTCAACGACCGCCACGGCCACGCGGTCGGCGACGCGGTGCTGCGCCGCTTCGCGGCGCTGGCGCTGGCGGCGCTGCGCGACACCGACGTGCTCGCGCGCTGGGGGGGCGAGGAGTTCCTGCTGCTGCTGCCCGACACCGCGCCGCCCGAGGCGCGTCAGGGCATCGAGCGGCTGCGGCGCAGCGTCGCCGCCGAGCCGCGTTGGGCCGAGCTGCCGCAGCTGCGGGTGAGCTTCTCCGCCGGGCTGACCGCGTGGCGCCTGGACGAGCCGCTGCGCGACGCGCTGGCCCGCGCCGACCGCGCGCTGTACCAGGCCAAGGCGCAGGGGCGCGACCGCGTGGTCCAGGCGTAGCCGGGCCGCCGCCGGGCTGCCCCTATCATCGCCGCCATGGCCGCGGCTCACGCCTCCAGCGCTGCTGTGCCGCGATCCGCGGCCCGGCCGTGCGCCGCCGCTGACCGGCAGGCCCCGGGTCCGCGACGGCCCCGACTTCGGCTGCGGCGGACGCCGGCAAGCCGGCGCGCGCCGACGGCGCGGCGGCGGCGGCAGCCGCCGCGCTCTGGCGACTGAAGGGTCGGCCGTGGCTGCAGGCAGCCTGCTCGCGCTGCTGGACGACATCGCCAGCGTCCTCGACGACGTCGCGCTGCTGACCAAGACGGCGACCAAGAAGACCGCCGGCGTGCTCGGCGACGACCTGGCGCTGAACGCGCAGCAGGTCAGCGGCGTGGCCGCCGCGCGCGAGTTGCCGGTGGTGTGGGCGGTGGCCAAGGGCTCGCTGGTCAACAAGGCGATCCTGGTGCCGGCGGCGCTGGCGATCAGCGCGTTCGCGCCCTGGGCGGTGACGCCGCTGCTGATGATCGGCGGTGCGTTCCTGTGCTTCGAGGGCTTCGAGAAGCTGATGCACCGCCACGCGCGCGCGCACGATCCGGTGGCGGCGAGCCAGGCGCTGCAGCAGCGCGCCGACGAGCTGGCCGATCCGGCGCTGGACCTGCGCGCGCTCGAGCGCAGCAAGATCAAGGGGGCGGTGCGCACCGACTTCGTGCTCTCGGCCGAGATCATCGCGATCACCCTTGGTGCGGTCGCCGCGGCGCCCTTCGCGCAGCAGGTGGCGGTGCTGGTCGGGATCGCGCTGCTGATGACGGTCGGCGTCTACGGGCTGGTGTCGGGCATCGTCAAGCTCGACGACGCCGGCGCCTGGCTGGCCCGCTTCGAAGCCGCCCCGGTGCGCGCGCTGGGCCGCGGCCTGGTGCGCAGCGCGCCGTGGCTGATGAAGGCGCTGACGGTGGCCGGCACCGCGGCGATGTTCCTGGTCGGCGGCGGCATCCTCCGCCACGGGCTGCCGCCGCTGCACCACGCGGTGCAGGCGCTGGCCGCGCGTGCCGGCGGCTTCGGGCCGCTGGTGCCGCTGCTGGCCGATCTGCTGACCGGCGTCGTCGCCGGTGCGCTGGTGGTAGCGGGCGTGACCCTCGCCCGCCGGCTGCGCGGCGCGCCGGCTGAGCGGGGCTCGCCGCGCAGCCAAGCGTGACAGTGGGCGCACCTGTGCCGGCCGCGGCTGCCGGGCGGCGCACCGGCTGGCCTAGGATCAGGGCATGGTCTCGATGGAGGGCGTCCCGGCGGCGTTGATCGCCAGGAACGAATCGTGGGTGCGCCGCCAGGCGCAGGCGCTGGCGCGCCACCTGCCGTCCAACGTCGAGAAGGCCGACCTGATCCAGGTCGGGCTGATCGCGGTCGCGCAGGCGGCTATCGGTTTCGAGTGGCAGGGCGACCGCGACACCCCCGAGGCGGCCGAGGCCTTCCTGCGCTACGCGCGCTCGCGCGTCAAGGGCGCGATGCTCGACGAGCTGCGCCAGATGGATCACCTCGGCCGCGGCCAGCGGCGCAAGCTCAAGGCGGTGCAGATCGCGCGCGAGCGGCTGCGCAGCGTGCAGGGCGGCGAGCCGGGCCTGGCACAGCTGGCCGAGCTGTGCGGCTTGAGCATCGACGAGATCGCGCGGCTCGAGCAGGCCGACCTGCAGGGCCGGCTGAAGGCCAGCGGCGACGACGACGACGCGCAGCATCCGCTCGAGGAGCGCGCGGCCACGCCGCACGACGAGGTCGAGGCGCGGGTGGACACCGGCATCGTGCTGCGCCGGCTCGAGCGCTTCTTCGCCGAGCTGCCCGAGCGCGACCGCCAGGTGATCGACGCGTATCTGGGCGTCGGCCTGACGCCGGCGCAGCTGGCGGCGCAGCTGCAGGTGACGCCGTCGCGGGTGTCGCAGCTGTTCAAGGCGCTGGTGCAGCGGATCGCGCTGCACTTCGGCCAGGATCCGAAGCGCGCGCTCGATCGGCTGCCCGACCGCGGCAGCGACGGCTTCGAGCGGCGGCTCGCGCAGCGCGAGCTCGAGCTCGCCGCGCAGGACGGCCG
>CAZKCJ010000242.1:0-3060 GCA_964550885.1 uncultured Rubrivivax sp.
ACCCGCGAGTGCGCGGCGAAGGCCTCGAGCTTGTCCTGCTCGAAGGTGCGGATCATCACCAGGTCGCACATCCGGCTGATCACGCGCGCACTGTCGGCGATCGGCTCGGCGCGGCCGAGCTGGCTGTCGCCGGTGGTCAGGTGCACCACCGAGCCGCCCATCTGGTACATGCCGGCCTCGAAGCTCACGCGGGTGCGCGTGCTCGCCTTCTCGAAGATCATCGCCAGCGTGCGGTCGGCCAGCGGCTGGTAGCGCTCGTAGTTCTTGAAGCGCCGCTTGATGATGCGCGTGCGCTCGAACAGGTACGCGTACTCTTCGGCGCGCAGGTCCTTGAACTGCAGGTAGTGCCTCATCAGCGTCGGCCCCGGCTGGATCATGCGGCTTCGGCCAGGAAGTCGCGGATCAGCGGGCACAGGCGCGCGACGATCTGCGCCGCCTCGTCGGCCGACAGGATCAGCGCCGGCACCAGCCGCACCACGCGGTCGGCGGTGACGCTGACCAGCAGGCCGGCGTCGGCGCAGCGCTGCAGCAGCGCGCCGCAGGGCCGCGCCAGCTCGATGCCGAGCATCAATCCCTGGCCGCGGACCTCGACCACGCCGGGCACGCCGGCGAGCTCGCGCTCCAGGCCGGCGCGCAGCAGCCCGCCCACGCGCGCCGCGTTGTCGGGCAGGCCCTCCTCGACCATGATCCGCAGCGTCTCGACGCCGGCGCGCATCGCCAGCGGGTTGCCGCCGAAGGTGCTGCCGTGGTTGCCGGGGGCGAAGACGTCGGCCTTCGGGCCGACCACGACCGCGCCCACCGGCACGCCCGAGCCCAGGCCCTTGGCCAGCGGCATCACGTCGGGCACGATCCCGGCCCACTGGTGCGCGAACCACTTGCCGGTGCGGCCCAGGCCGCACTGCACCTCGTCGAGCATCAGCAGCCAGCCGCGGGCGTCGCACAGCCGGCGCACGCCCTGCAGGTACTCCGCGCGCGCCGGATTGATGCCGCCTTCGCCCTGGATCGTCTCGAGGAAGACCGCGACCACGTTCGGCCGCTCGGCGGCGACGCGCTCGAGCGCGGCCAGGTCGTTCAGCGGCACGCGCACGAAGCCCTCGACCAGCGGGCCGAAGCCGGCCTGCACCTTGGGGTTGGCGGTGGCCGACAGCGTGGCAATCGAGCGGCCGTGGAACGCGTTGTCGTAGACCACGATCTCGGGCCGCTCGACGCCGCGGTCGTGGCCGTACTTGCGCGCGATCTTCAGCGCCGCCTCGTTGGCCTCGAGGCCGGTGGAGCAGAAGAAGGCCTTGGTCAGGCCCGAGAGCGCGCACAGCCGCTTGGCCAGCTGCTCCTGCAGCGGCACCTCGTAGTAGTTGGAGCAGTGGATCAGCCGGCCGACCTGCTCCTGCAGCGCGGGCACCAGCTTCGGGTGCGCGTGGCCGAGGGTGTTGACCGCGATGCCCGCCAGCGCGTCCAGGTACTTGCGCCCCTGCTCGTCCCAGACCCAGCAGCCGCGCCCGTGGGTCAGCGCGATCGGCAGCCGGCCGTAGGTGTTCATCAGGTGCGGCGTGGCCGCGGCGGCGGGGCTGGCGGGGGCGTTCATCGGCACTCCTGGGGGTGGGTGCGGCCGCGAAGGCCGCGGATTCTACGAGCCGCCGGCGGCGGCTCGCGCGCGTCGGGCGCTGGCCGGCGCGGCGCCCGAAACGCAAAGAGCCTGCGCGGCGGCAGGCTCTTCGGTGGCGGGGGCAGCAGCGGCGGGCTGCGTCAGGCGGCCGTGGCCAGAGCCTTGACCTGGGCCGACAGACGGCTCTTGTGTCGCGCCGCCTTGTTCTTGTGGAAGATCCCCTTGTCGGCGATCGAGTCGATCACCGGCTGCGCGGCCTTGAACAGCTCGGCCGCCTGCGCCTTGTCGCCGGCGGCGATCGCCTTCTGCACGCTCTTGACCGCCGAGCGGAAGCGCGAGCGCAGTGCCTTGTTCGCGTCGTTGAGCTTGACGTTCTGCCGCGCGCGCTTGCGCCCCGAGGCGATGCGGACGGTCTTCTTGGCTTTGGACAGGGTGGCCATGCTTGCTTGCGGACGTGCTGGGTCGATCGAACCGGTAAGTATAGCAAAGCGCCCGCGGCTCTCGCCGGGCGGCAACCGGCCGCTGCCTATAATCGCGCGCTTTCGTTGCCGGCCTGAAGCGCGAAGGGCGCGATGAACCTGCTGAAGGCCGCCTCCACCGTCTCGATCCTGACCCTCGCGTCGCGCATCACCGGGCTGGTGCGCGAGCAGCTGATCGCCGCCGCCTTCGGCGCGAGCGCAGCGACCGACGCGTTCAACGTCGCCTTTCGCATCCCGAACCTGCTGCGGCGGCTGTTCGCCGAAGGCGCGTTCTCGCAGGCCTTCGTGCCGATCCTGGCCGACGTGCGCGCGCGCGAGGGCGACGCCGCGACCCGCAGGCTGGTCGACGCGGTCGCGACCGTGCTCGGCTGGACGCTGCTCGCGACCTGCGTGGCCGGGGTGGTGGGCGCGCCGCTGCTGGTGTGGCTGGTCGGCTCGGGCCTGGCCGAGTTCGAGCTGGCGGCGACGATGACGCGCTGGATGTTCCCGTACATCCTGTTCATGTCGCTGGTCGCGCTGTCGGCCGGCATCCTGAACACCTGGCGGCGCTTCGCGCTGCCGGCGGCGACGCCGGTGCTGCTGAACGTGGCGATGATCGGCGCGGCCTGGTGGGGCGCGCCGCGGTTCGCCGCGTGGGGCCTCGAGCCGATCCTCGCGCTGGCCGCCGGCGTGATGGTCGGCGGCGTGCTGCAGCTGGCGGTGCAGGTCCCGGCGCTGGCGCGGATCGGCTGCCTGCCGCGGATCGGGCTGCTGCCGGGCCGGCTGCGCGCGGCCTGGCACCACCCGGGCGTGCGCCAAGTGCTGCAGCGCATGGCGCCGGCGGTGCTGGGGGTGTCGGTCGCGCAGGTGTCGCTGCTGATCAACACCCACATCGCGTCGCTGATCGCGGTCGGCGCGGTGTCGTGGCTGACCTATGCGGACCGGCTGATGGAGTTCCCGACCGCGCTGCTGGGCGTGCCGATCGGCGTGGTGCTGCTG
>CAZKCJ010000242.1:3070-3580 GCA_964550885.1 uncultured Rubrivivax sp.
GCGGCGCGCGCTGCCGACGACGCTGCCGCGTACTCGGCGATGCTCGACTGGGGCCTGCGCATGGTGCTGCTGCTGGCGCTGCCCTGCGCGATCGCGCTGCTGATCTTTGCGCACGCGCTGGTCGCAGTGGTCTTCCACTACGGCCAGTTCAGCGCGGCCGACGTGGCGATGACCAGCCGCGCGCTGATGGGCTACGGCGTCGGCCTGATGGGGCTCGTCGGCGTGAAGGTGCTGGCCCCCGGCTTCTTCGCGCGGCAGGACACGAAGACGCCGGTGAAGATCGCGATCGTCGCGCTGGTGACGACCCAGGCGTTGAACGTGCTGCTGGTGCCGTGGTTCGGGCACGCCGGGCTGGCGCTGGCGATCGGGCTGGGCGCGCTGCTCAACGCCGGCTGGCTGCTGGTCGCGCTGAAGCGGCTGGGCGTGTACCGGCCGCAGCGCGGTTGGCGCCGGTTCCTCGCGCGCACCGCGGTCGCCCCAGCGTGAATGGTCACCCCGACCACACCAGCC
>CAZKCJ010000242.1:3590-4823 GCA_964550885.1 uncultured Rubrivivax sp.
GGCGCTGTGGATGGCGGCGGTGCTCGCGGGCGCCGCGCTGCTGTACTTCGCGGTGCTGCTGGCCTGCGGCTGGCGGCCGCGGGACCTGCGCCGCCCCGCTTGAGCGCCAGCGCAGCGAGCAGGCCGCGCACGCCGATGGCCGCGCGCGAGCAGCCCGGCATCGCCCGCCGCGGCGAGGCCGATCGCGCCGCCGCCGGTGCGGCCGACTGGCGCGGCAGCACCCCGGCCCGATAGACTGCGGGGCATGACACCGCCCCGCAAGCCCCGCGCCGCGGCGCCGGCCGCCGCGCTGCAGGCGTGCCTCGCCGCGCCGGCGCCGCTGCCGTACTTCGCCGCGCTGGTCGCCGAGGACGACGGGCTGCCGCTGCTCGAGGCGGCGATCGCAGTTGCGCAGGACGAGGAGCCGGCGCTGGACGTGCAGGCGGTGCTGGTCGAGATCGACGCGCTCGGGCGGCGCCTGCGCGCGCGCGTGCCCGCCGACGCCGCGCCGCTGCCGCGGCTGCAGTGGCTGAACCACTGGTTCTTCGACGAGCTCGGCTTCGCCGGCAACGTCAACGACTTCTACGACCCGCGCAACAGCTACCTGCACGAGGTGCTGCGCACCCGTCGCGGCATCCCGATCACGCTCGCGCTGCTGTACCTGGAGCTCGGCGCGCAGTTGGGGCTGCGGCTGGCGGGGGTGGGCTTTCCCGGGCACTTCCTGGTGAAGCTGCGGGTCACGCGCGGCGAGGTGGTGATCGACCCCGTCAACGGCCGCTCGCTGTCGCGCGACGAGCTCGAGGAGCGCCTCGCGCCCTATCGCGGTGCTGGCGGGCCCGCCGGGATCGTGCCGCTGGAGCTGTGCCTGCAGCCGGCGACGCCGCGCCAGACGCTCGCGCGGCTGCTGCGCAACCTGAAGGAGCTGCACCGCAGCGCGGGCGACCGGCGCCGGCTGCTCGCGGTGTGCGAGCGCCTGGTGCTGCTGCTGCCCGAGGCCTGGGACGAGCGCCGGGACCGCGGGCTGGTGCGCGCCGACCTGGGCCAGGTCGACGCCGCCGCGGCCGACCTGCAGGCGTACCTGCAGCACCGCGCCGACGCCGCCGATGCGGCCGAGCTGCGCCGGCGACTGCGCGCGCTCGGCTCCGGCCGCGTCGCCTGACGCGAGCGCCGGGCGGGCGCGGCGGGGGCGCGCGCAGCGGCGCGCCTAGAATCCCGGCGATGTCCGGCTTGCCCGTCCGATGAAGCAGATCCCGC
>CAZKCJ010000243.1:0-277 GCA_964550885.1 uncultured Rubrivivax sp.
CGACCAATGGCTACCCCACGTTCGGCATCGCGACCGTCGACCAGCCCGACGACGAAGGCGTCGATCTCTGCGCTGCTCAGCGCGCCGCCGTCGCGCTTGCGGCGGATCAGCTCCTGCGCGCGCATCGCCGCGATCGCCTCACGCGCCACCGGCGGGCGACGCGGGCGCCGCGCGCGCGAGCACCGCCTCGACCTCGTCGAGCAGCGCGCTCGCGCCGATGCGCAACCGTTCGGGTTGCAGCGCGCCTGCGGCGCGCGCGGCGGCGATCCGCTGCAGG
>CAZKCJ010000243.1:287-4803 GCA_964550885.1 uncultured Rubrivivax sp.
AGCTTCAGCCCGGCCTGCGGGTGGTCGCGCAGCACGCGCAGCATCGCGTCGACCGCCGGCAGCGTCGCGCCGACCGGGTGGCGGCCGGTGCTGGTCTTCAGGAAGTCGGCGCCGGCCGCCAGCGCCAGCTGCGACGCGCGCTCGATCAGCGCCGGCGCCGCGAGCGCGCCGCTCTCGATGATCACCTTCAGCGTCAGGCCCGCGCACGCGGCGCGCGCGGCGGCCAGCAGCGCACGCACCGCCGCCTCGTCGCCGGCCAGCAGCGCCGGCCACGGCAGCACCAGGTCGACCTCCTGCGCGCCGGCGGCGACGATCGCGCGCACGTCGGCCAGCGCCGGACCGGGCTCGGCGCCGCCGGCGGGGAAGTTGGCGACCGCCGCCACCCGGATCGACGCCGGCAGCTGTGCGCGGGCGTGCGCGGCCAGCCGCGGCCAGACGCAGACCGCGGCGACCTCGCCGAAGCGGCCGCGGGCGCGCGCGCACAGCCGGTCGACGTCGGCAGTGGTGTCGGCGTCGTTCAGGCTGGTCAGGTCCAGGCAGCGCAGCGCGATGCGCGCGGCCTCGGCCAGCGGCGGCACGGCGTTCATCGGGCCTGCACGGCGCTCGCGGCGCCCGCCTGGATCGCGTCGATCACCGCGAGCAGCAGCGCCTGCGCGGCGGCGGCAGCGGCGCCGGCCTGCGCGAGCGTGTGCGCGTGGCTCAGGCGTTCGGACGTCAGACCGGCCGCGAGGTTGGTGATCAGGCTGAAGGCCAGCACCCGCATGCCCAGCGCGCGCGCGGCGATCGTCTCGGGCACCGTGCTCATGCCGACCGCGTCGGCGCCCAGCAGCCGCAGCATCCGCACCTCGGCCGGGGTCTCGAACTGCGGGCCGAGCATCCACGCGTACACGCCTTCGTGCAGCGGCACGCCCGCGCGCGCGCCGGCCGCGTGCGCGAGCGCGCGCAAGCCCGGGTCGTAGGCGTCGGCCAGGTCGACGAAGCGCGCGTCGCCGCGCTCGCCGAGCAGCGGGCTGCGCTGCGCGAGGTTCAGGTGGTCGCGCAGCACCATCAGGCTGCCGGCGGGCATCGCCGGGTCGAGGCTGCCGGCGGCGCTGGTCTGCAGCAGCGTGTCGCAGCCCAGCTCGCGCAGCGTCGCCAGCGCCGCCTTCATGCCGTCGCCGCGGCCGTCGTCGTAGGCGTGCTGCCGCCCGCACAGCAGCGCCAGCTCGCAGCCGCCGACGCGGCCCAGCCGCAGCTCGCCGGCGTGGCCACCGGCCTGCGGCGCGGGAAAGCCCGGCAGCTGCGCGTAGGGCAGGCAGGCCTGCAGCTGCAGCTGCGCGTCGAGCGCCGTGCCCCAGCCCGAGCCCAGCAGCAGCGCGAGCCGCGGCCGCGCGCCGGGCGCGTGCGCGCGCACGATCCGCAGCGCCGCGCTCACCGCCGCGCCCTCGCCCGCCGGCGCCGCGCGCTACGCGCCCCCGGCGTACAGCGCTTCGATCTCGGCCGCATAGGTCTGGCAGATGCTCGCGCGGCGCACCTTCATCGTCGCCGTGACCTCGCCATCGTCGTGGTCCAGCTCCTTGGTCAGCAGGTGGAAGCGCCTGATCTGCGCGACCGGCGCGAGCCGCTCGTTGCCGCGCGCGATCTCCTGCTCGACCAGCTCGCGCACCTGCGGCGTCTCCACCAGCGAGCGGAAGTGGGTGAAGGCCAGGCGCCGCGACTCGGCCCACTTGGCGACGGTGTCGAAGTCGATCTGCACCAGCGCGCCGACGTAGCGGCGGCCGTCGGCGACGACCACGCACTCCTTGATGTAGGGGCTGGCCTTCATCGTGTTCTCGATCTCCGACGGCGTCAGGTTCTTGCCACCGGCGGTGATCATCACGTCCTTCAGCCGGTCGACGATGCGGATCTGCCCGCCCTCGTCGCGCACCAGGTCGCCGGTGTGCAGCCAGCCATCGACGATCGTCTGCGCGGTCGCCTGCGGGTTCTTGTAGTAGCCGGCGAAGACCATCTCGCCGCGCACCAGCAGCTCGCCGCTGGCGGCAACCCGCCAGCTCACGCCGACCGTCGCCGGGCCGACGGTACCGGCCACGACCTCGTCCAGCCGGTGGCCGGTGATCATGCCGGTGGATTCGGTCAGGCCGTAGACCTCGATCAGCGGCACCCCCAGCGTGCGGAAGAAGCGCACCAGCTCGGGCGCGATCGGCGCGGCGCCGGTCAGCGCGACCCGCACCGCGCGCAGACCGATGAAGTTGCGCAGCGCGCGCAGCACCAGCAGGTAGGCCAGCGCGTAGCGCAGCCGCTCGCCCGCCGACCAGCGCGCGCGCGGCTTCTCGGCCAGCGGCCGGCAGGCGCGCAGCGCCAGTTCAGTCAGCGCGCGGCGCAGTCGCCCGGTCTCCTGCAGCTTGATCGAGATCGACGCGTGCAGCTTCTCCCAGATGCGCGGCACGCCGAGGAACATGCTGGGCGCGACCTCGCGCAGGTCCTCCTGCACGGTGCGGATCGATTCGCCGAAGTTCACCTGCGAGCCCAGGTAGATCGGCACGAAGGTGCTCAGCATCTGCTCGGCCACGTGGCACAGCGGCAGGTACGACAGGTGGGTGCTGCCGGCGTCGAGCTCGAGCCGCTCGACGATGCCGGGCACCACGCCGCGCATGTTGCGCCACGAGATCATCGCCCCCTTGGGCTTGCCGGTGGAGCCCGAGGTGTAGATCATCAGGCCGATGTCGTCGAGCTGCTGGCGCGCGAGCGCGTCGTCGATCGGCGCGCTGTCGGCGGCGGCGGCGCCGAGCCGCTCGAGCTCGTCGAAGCTCACGATCCACGCGCGCTGCGCGGGGCTGAAGCTGCGCAGCCCCTTGGTCTCGACGACCACGATCTTCTTCAGCCGCGGCAGCTGGTCCAGCGCCGCCAGCACCTTGTCGGTCTGCTCCTGGTCCTCGCAGACGACCAGGTCGAGGTCGGCGTGGCCGACCACGTAGGCGACCTCGGGCGTCGGGCTGGTCGGGTACACGCCGACGGTGACCGCGCCCAGCAGCCCGGCGCCCAGCTGCGCGAGCACCCACTCGATCCGGTTCTCGGCGATCACGCCCAGGTGGCCGCCGCGGCCCAGCCCCAGCGCCGCCAGCCCGAGCGCGACGTGGCTGGCGCGCCGCTCGACCTGCGCCCAGGTGTAGGGCTTCCAGATGCCGTAGTCCTTCTGGCGGATCGCCACCCGCGCGGCGTCGCTGCGTGCGCGCGCGCGCAGCATCTGCGGCAGCGTCAGCTCGGGCAGGCTCAGGACAGCCATCGCTTGCGCCGCTTGTAGTGCTTGAGCTCGCGCAGGCTGCGCGCCTCGCCGCCGCCGCCCATGCCCAGGTAGAACTCGCGCACGTCGGCATCGCCGGCCAGCCGCTCGGCGCTGCCGTCGATCACGATCTTGCCGTTCTCGAGGATGTAGCCGTAGTGCGCGACCGCCAGCGCGACGGTCGCGTTCTGCTCGACCAGCAGCATGCTGGTGCCGTGCTCGGCGTTGATCCGCGCGATGATCGCGAAGATCTCCTCGACCAGCCGCGGCGACAGGCCCAGCGACGGCTCGTTCAGCAGCATCAGCTGCGGCTGCGCGATCAGCGCGCGGCCGATCGCCAGCATCTGCTGCTCGCCGCCGGACAGGTAGCCGGCCAGCCCCTTGCGGCGCTCATACAGCCGCGGGAAGTACTGGTAGACCAGCTCGAAGCCGGCCGGCGCCGCGCCGCGCCGGCCGGTCAGCGCGTAGGTGGCGGCGACCAGGTTCTCCTCGACCGTCAGGTCCTCGAACACCCGCCGCCCCTCCATCACGTGGACCAGGCCGCCGCGCACCAGCTGCTGCGGCGCCAGGCGCGCGGTGTCCTGCCCGCGCCAGCGGATGCTGCCCGACGCGAGCAGGCCGTCCTCCAGCAGCAGCAGGTTCGACACCGCCTTGAGCGTGCTGCTCTTGCCGGCGCCGTTGCTGCCCAGCAGCGCGACGATCGCGCCCTGCGGCACCGCCAGCGACAGGCCGCGCAGCGCCTGCACCACGCGGTTGTAGACCACCTCGATGTTGTTGAGCTCGAGGATCGGCGTCGCCGCCGCGCTCGCCGGGGCCGCTGCCGCCGTCATCGCCGTGCGCCTTGCACTCAGAGCTTGATCCAGTCGGAGGCCGCGATCATCTTCTGCGCCTTCATGTCGGCCTTGTACACGCGCCCGACCGGGATCGAGTTGCCCGGGATGCTGATCGGCACGCCGATCAGCCCACCGGTGTCGAAGTCGCGGATCGAGTTCAGCGCCGCCTTCAGGTTGACGGCGTTCAGCGGCTTGTTCGCGTCCGCGCAGCGCCGCGCCGACTCGATCAGCAGCATCGCCGCGATGAAGCCCTGGGTGTAGGCGGTGCTCTGGTACTGCGGCCGCAGCGCGCGGATCTTGTCGAGCATCGGCGCCTTCTCGGTGTCGTAGTAGTAGCGGTAGGGCATCACGCCCATGAAGCCGTCGCCGTCGGGGCCCATCTTCATCACGGTCGAGCTGTCCATCGTCCAGAAGGTGCCCATCC
>CAZKCJ010000244.1:0-4766 GCA_964550885.1 uncultured Rubrivivax sp.
CGCTCGGCGTCGATCGGCTGCGCCGCCTGCGCGTACAGCGCCTGCAGCAGGCCCAGCGCGGTGGTCGCCGCGTCGCGGCGGCCCTGCACCCTGAAGGCTGCCTGCCGGCGCGCGATCGTCACCTGCAGTGCGCGCTCGATCGCCCGCAGGTGCTCGTCCAGCGGCCCGCACAGCTGTGCGAGGCGCCGGTTGTCCACGGGCTCGAAGGCGTGGCGCAGGATCACGTCGATCGGGCGGCTCCCCAGATGCCGAAGCGGCACAAGCGCACATTGTCGCCGCCGCGCCGGGCCGCGCCGCTCACGCACAATCGCCGTCGCCATGCGGTCCCCCCCCGTCACGCCTCGCGCGGCCGCCGGCCGCAGCGGCGTGCAGCGGCGGCTGCGGCTGGCCGCGCTGCTGCTGCTCGCCGCGCTGGCGCTGCCGCCGGCCTGGGCGCGCATCGTCACGATCCACGCGGCGCAGACCGCCATCGGCGACACCGCCGCGTACCCCACCGACGCGCCGCCCGCGCTGGTGGACCTGCCCGACGAGTGGGCGCGCACCCGGCCCGGTTTCAGCGGCACGGTGTGGTACCGGCTGGGCTTCAGCGCGCCCGGGCTGCGCGCCAGCGGCGAGCTGATGGCGCTGTACGTCGAGCAGGTCTGCACCAACCTCGAGGTCTTCCTCAATGGCCAGCTGGTGTACAGCGGCGGGCGCATGGTCGAGCCGGTCACCCGCAACTGCTACCACGCGCAGCTGATCAGCCTGCCGGCCGCGCTGCTCGCGCCGGGCGCCAACGTGCTGGACCTGAAGGTCGTCGGCCAGGCGCTGCAGCGGGTCGCGTCGACCCACCGCGCCGGCGGCCTGTCGGAGCTGCGGATCGCGCCGCTGGCCGAGCTGGAGCCAATGTACGCGCGCCAGCAGGCGCTGGTGGTCGCGCTGCCGCAGGCGGTGAGCGCGACGCTGGCGCTGATGGGCAGCTTCATGTTCGTGCTCGGCTGGATCAACCGGCGCGACAGCCACCTCGCCTACTTTGGCGCGCTGTCGATCGGCTGGGCGATCGTCGAGGCGCGGCTGTGGTGGCGCGACCTGCCCTTCGACGGCGCGGTCGCCGAGTTCCTGCTGTGCGCGATGCTGCCGCTGCTGACGATGGCCGCGGTGCAGTTCCTGCTGCGCTATGCCCGCTACCGCAGCCGCTTCGTCGACCGCGCACTGCCGCTGCAGTGCGTGCTGCTGCCGGCGAGCCTGCTGCTGGCCGGCCCGCAGCGGCTGTACGCGATGGCCAGCTTCTGGTACGT
The DNA here is from genome assembly GCA_964550885.1 of uncultured Rubrivivax sp. Classification (GTDB taxonomy): domain Bacteria; phylum Pseudomonadota; class Gammaproteobacteria; order Burkholderiales; family Burkholderiaceae_C; genus Rubrivivax. The sequence goes on from CAZKCJ010000244.1 coordinate 1,278, forward strand.
GCTGCTGGCGCTGCAGGCGCTGGCGGCGGCGCTGTTCTACCTGCGTCGCCAGTACCGCGACCGCAGCCAGGCCTTCTGGCCGATGGCCGCGCTGCTGTGCGTGGCCACGCTGGCGCTGGCGCTGGAGTACGCGGGCCAGCGGCTGGGGATCCGCTCGCCGTGGATGCAGCTGGCCCGGATCGCGACCCCGCTGACGATGGTGCTGGTGGGCCTGCGGCTGCTGCAGCAGTTCGGCCGCGCGCGCCAGGACGCGGAGACCGCCCGCCTCGAGCTCGAGGAGCGGGTGCGCGAGGCCACCGCCGAGATCGAGCGCAACTTCGCGCAGATGGCCGAGCTGCGGGTCGAGCGCGTGACCGCGCAGGAGCGCAAGCGCATCGCCGCCGACCTGCACGACGACCTCGGCGCGAAGCTGCTGACGATCGTGCACACCAGCGAGTCCGAGCGGATCTCGCAGCTGGCGCGCGAGGCGCTCGAGGAGATGCGGCTGTCGGTACGCGGCCTGACCGGCAAGCCGGTGCTGCTCAGCGACGCGCTCGGCGACTGGCGGGTCGAGTTCGTGCAGCGGCTGCAGCAAGCCGGCGTCGAGGCCGACTGGACCGCGCCGGCCGAGGAGCCGACGCAGACGCTCGCCGCCCGCGCCTTCGTGCAGACCACCCGCATCCTGCGCGAGGCGGTGAGCAACGTGATCAAGCACAGCGGCGCGACCCACTGCGCGCTGCAGTGCGCGATCAGCGACGGCGACCTGCAGCTGGTGGTGCACGACAACGGCAACGGCATCCCGCTGGAGCTGGACGGCCGGCTGGACCGCGGCCACGGCATGGCCAGCATGAAGCACCGTGCGCGGCAGCTGTCGGGCCAGTGCCTGGTCGAGAGCGGCCCCGGCTACGGGACCGTGATCCGCCTCACGCTGCCGCTGGATCGGGCGACCGAGACGCCCTGAGCCGCTGCTAGGATGCCGCGGCTGCAGCCCGTGCGGCCGCGGCCCCGGTGGAGACGCCCGCATGACCAACATCCTGCTGCTCGAAGACCTGCCCGAGATCCGCGCCTGGCTCAGCAGCCTGATCATGCAGGTCTATCCGGACGCGCAGATTGCGGAAGCCGCGCGCGTGCACGATGCGATCGGGCTGGTCTCGGCGATCAAGTTCGACCTCGCGCTGCTCGACCTCGGCCTGCCCGACGGCTCGGGCGTGGACGTGGTCGCCGCGCTGCGCGAGCACCAGCCCGACACCCAGAGCGTGGTGGTCACGATCCACGACGACGACGACCACCTGTTCCCGGCGCTGCAGGCCGGCGCCTTCGGCTACATCCTGAAGGAGCAGGCGCGCGAGCTGATCATCGAGCAGCTGCAGCGCATCAGCCAGGGCGAGCCGCCACTGTCGCCGTCGATCGCCCGCCGGGTGATGGCCTACTTCGCCGCCAAGAGCAAGCCGCAGCCGGCATCGCAGTCGACCCCGGCGGTGGCGCTCACCGACCGCGAGACCGAGGTGCTGCTGCGCGTGGCCAAGGGCTTCACGCTACCCGAGATCGGCCAGCAGCTGTCGCTGTCGCGGCACACGATTGCCGACTACGTGAAGCAGATCTACCGCAAGCTCAACGTCAGCTCGCGCGCCGAGGCGGCGCTCGAAGCGCAGCGCATGGGGCTGTTCAGCAGGTAGCGCGCGCACCGCGGTCGACTACGCAGGCCGCGCGCTGCGGCGCAGGCTCGGATCGCGTCGGCGATCTGCAAGCGGCCTCAGCCGCTGTGCCGCAGCCATAATCCCGCCGCATGATCGGACGGCTGAGCGGCCTGCTCGTTGAGAAAACCCCGCCGCAGCTGCTGCTCGAGGTCGGCGGCGTCGGCTACGAGCTCGACGTGCCGATGAGCACCTTCTTCAACCTGCCGGCGGTCGGCGCGCAGGTGACGCTGCTGACCCACTTCGTGGTGCGCGAGGACGCGCAGGTGCTGTACGGCTTCCTGACCGCGGCCGAGCGCAGCGCCTTTCGCGAGCTGGTGCGCATCAGCGGGGTCGGCCCGCGCACCGCGCTGGCGATCCTGTCGGGGCTGTCGGTGGCCGACCTGGCGGCCGCGGTCAGCCGCCAGGAGAGCGGCCGGCTGGTCAAGGTGCCGGGCATCGGCAAGAAGACCGCCGAGCGGCTGCTGCTCGAGCTCAAGGGCAAGCTCGCGCCGACGCTGGCGCCCGCGGCGGCAGCGCCGGCCGACGCGGCACAGGCCGACATCGTGCAGGCGCTGCTGGCGCTGGGCTACAGCGAGCGCGAGGCGAACCAGGCGCTGAAGGGCCTGCCCGACGGCGTCGCGGTCAGCGAAGGCATCAAGCTCGCGCTGAAGGCGTTGAGCCGCTGAGCCGCCGAGACCCGACGCGGACGTCGAGCGCCGCCGCCTGCGCACGCGGCGTCGGCGCACGCATCCGGCGCCCCCGAGCCACTGCGCACCGGTTGCGGCGCCCGCCGCCAAGCGCCAGTCAGCGCGAGCGCGGCGCACCGCAAGGGCGCGCCGCGCGGCGCCTTCAGTGCATCTTGTGCGCGGCGCCCAGCGCGCGCACCGTCGCCTGCACCTCGACCGTCTCGCGCTGGCCGTCGGCGCGCTCGAACGTCAAGCTGACCGGCACGCGCTCGCCGGCGGCCAGCGGCTGCTTCAGCTCGAGCAGCATCACGTGGTAGCCGCCGGGCTCGAGCTTCACGACCTTGCCGGCCGGCAGCTCGACGAAGGGCACCGCGCGCATGCGCATCACGTTGCCCTGCAGCGCCATCTCGTGGATCTCGGCCACGCCGGCCAGCGGCGACGACGCCGCCACCAGCTTGCCGCCTGCGGCCGACGACAGCTGCGCGAACAGGCCGCTGGCCTGCTGGCCGGCGACCGTGGCGCGCACCCAGGGCTCCTGGACGGTGAGCTGCGCGTGCGCAGCGACGACGAAACTGATCAACGCGGCCGCCGCCGCGATTCGGGTAACGAACATGGAACTCTCCGTACAGGCTCGAAGCAAAGCAGCCGGGCGGCAACCGCCCGCTGAACCGGATAACTGGCAGCAAGCCGTCAGCCCGGCGGCGCGCGCGCCTGCGGGCGAGCGCGGCTCGCCTGCGGCAGCGGCGCAGCGGTCCAGCGCAGCACCGCTGCCGGCGGCACCGGCGGCGCGATCGCGATCGCCGCCGCCGGCAGGCCGAGCGGCAGCACGCCGCAGCAGGGCAGCCCGGCCGCGCAGGGCGCTGCCGCCGCCCCGGGCTCGGCCGACGCCAGCTGTGCCGCCGAGCAGACCGCCGCGCCGAGCGGCCCCGCGCCAGCACGGTGCAGCCCGTGGCTCAGCACCGGCGCGCCGGCCAGCCCGGCCATGGCGACAAAGGCCAGCCGCAGGAGCCAGCGGTGCAGGCGCGAATGCGAGCGCATGCAAGCAGTGTAGCGACCGGTACAGCCGGGATAATGCGCCATGTCGATCCAGACCGACGACTTCGCGCCGGCGCGCCGCGTGGTCAGCGCCGCGCCGGCATCGCCCAACG
>CAZKCJ010000245.1:0-4765 GCA_964550885.1 uncultured Rubrivivax sp.
AGGCAGGGAGCTCGTGGGGGAGCGCTGGCAGCGGCTGGCCCGGCGCAGGCGGCGAGTGCGCCGGCCGCCGCAGCCGCCACTGCGCGCGGGTCGATGCGCGTGTCGCCAGAGGCAGCCGCGTGAGCCAGCAGATCCTGACCCAGAACGAGGTCGACGCGCTGCTGCAGGGCATCGTCGGCGACGAGGCGCCCGAGGCCGCGGCCGACGAGCGCGGCGCCGACGGCCTGCGCACCTACGACCTGGCGAACCAGGAGCGCATCGTCCGCGGCCGGATGCCGACGATGGAGGTGGTCAACGAGCGCTTCGCGCGCAACGTGCGCGTGGGCCTGTTCAACCTGATCCGCAAGAGCCCCGAGGTGTCGATCGGCGGCATCAAGGTGCAGAAGTACAGCGCCTTCCTGCGCGAGATCGTGGTGCCGGCCAACTTCAACATCGTCACCGTCAAGCCACTGCGCGGCTCGGCGCTGGTGATCTGCGATCCGGCGCTGGTGTTCGCGGTGATCGACGCCCTCTTCGGCGGCGCCGGCAAGTACCCGACGCGGATCGAGGGCCGCGAGTTCTCGCCGACCGAGCAGCGCGTGATCCTGCGCCTGGTGCAGGCGATCTGCGACGAGTACCGCAAGGCCTGGGCCGGCATCTACCCGCTGGAGCTCGAGTACCAGCGCTCGGAGATGCAGCCGCAGTTCGCGAACATCGCGTCGCCGGGCGAGATGGTGGTCACCACCAGCTTCGCGCTGGAGATCGGCGACGCCGCCGGTGCGGTCAACCTGTGCTTCCCGTACTCGACGCTGGAGCCGATCCGCGACGTGCTGTACTCGACCAGCCAGGGCGACGCCGGCGAGCCCGACCGGCGCTGGGTGCAGGTGCTGAAGAACGAGATCCAGGCAGCCGAGGTCGAGCTGGTGGCGACGCTGGCGACCGCGCCGGCCACCGTCGAGCAGCTGCTGTCGTTCAAGCCGGGTGACTTCGTCGAGCTGGACCTGGCGCCGCTGATCGACGCCAAGGTCGACGGCGTGCCGGTGTTCCAGTGCCACTACGGCACCTCCAACAAGCGCCACGCGCTGAAGGTCGAACGCCTGCTCGGCGCCGCCGGCGCCGGCTGGATCGGAGCCAACCATGTCCGCTGACCCCACCGCCCAACCCGCGTCCGGCGCCGCCGACGACTGGCTGCAGGCCGGCGATCCGCCCGCCGAGGTCGCGAGCGAGGTCGCCGGCGGCGGCGACGAGGCCACGCCGGCAACCTTCCCGGCGTTCGCGCCCAACGGCGTGCCCGCGCCGGCCGCCGGCAACGACATCGGCATGATCCTGGACATCCCGGTGCAGCTGACGGTCGAGCTGGGGCGGACCAAGATCCCGATCAAGCACATCCTCCAGCTGGCGCAGGGCTCGGTGATCGAGCTCGACGCGCTCGCCGGCGAACCGATGGACGTGCTCGTCAACGGCTACCTGATCGCGCAGGGCGAGGTGGTGGTCGTCAACGACAAGTTCGGCATCCGCCTGACCGACATCGTCACGCCCAGCGAGCGGCTGCGGCGCCTCAGCCGCAACTGACGCGACCGCGCGATGCCGCTGAGCCCGACCTGGACCGCGCTGCTGTGGTTCGCCGCGATCGTCGTGCTGATCCCGCTGGTGCTGCGGCTGCTGCGGCGCACGCCGCTGGCCGGCGCGCGCAGCGCGCTGCTGCGGCCGGTGGCGACACTGCCGCTGTCGGCGTCGCAGCGGGTGGCGATCGTCGAGGTCGGCAACGGGGCGCAGCGGCGCTGGCTGGTGCTCGGGGTCAGCGCGCAGGGCATCCAGCGGCTGCTGACGATGGCGCCGCAGGCCGAGGAGCCGGCCGACGGCGACGCGCAGGCCGGCTTCGCGCAACTGCTCGCCCGGCTGCGCCGCGATCCATGAGGCCGGCGCTGCGCTTCGCGCTGGCGGCGCTGCTGCTGGGCGCCGCCGCGGCCGCCGGCGCGCAAACGGCGCCGGCCGCCCCGGGCGGGCTGCCGCTGCTGATCGGCCAGGGCGCCGGCGGCACCACCTACTCGGTGCCGGTGCAGACGCTGCTGGTGTTCAGCGCGCTGACCTTCCTGCCCGCGGTGCTGCTGCTGATGACCGGCTTCACCCGGATCGTGATCGTGCTCAGCCTGCTGCGCCAGGCGCTGGGCACGCAGGCCGCGCCGCCGAACCAGGTGATCATCGGCCTGAGCCTGTTTCTGACCTTCTTCGTGATGGCGCCGACGATCGACCGCGTCTACGAGCGCGCGTACGAGCCCTTCGCCGCCAACCGGATCGGCTTCGACGAGGCGCTGGCGCGCGGCGAGCAGCCGCTGCGCGAGTTCATGCTGCGCCAGACCCGCCAGGCCGACGTGCAGCTGTTCGCGAAGCTCGCGCGGCTGCCGCAGCAGGTGGGCGGCGAGCAGGTGCCGCTGAAGGTGCTGCTGCCGGCCTTCGTCACCAGCGAGCTGAAGACCGCGTTCCAGATCGGCTTCCTGATCTTCATCCCCTTCCTGGTGATCGACATGATCGTCGCCAGCGTGCTGATGAGCCTGGGGATGATGATGCTGTCGCCGGTGCTGGTGGCGCTGCCCTTCAAGCTGATGCTGTTCGTGCTCGCCGACGGCTGGAACCTGCTGCTGGGCTCGCTCGCCGCGTCGTTCAGCGGCTGAGCGCACGATGAACGCGCAGCAGGTCTTCAGCTTCGGCCAGCAGGGGCTGCTGCAGCTGCTGACGGTCAGCGCGCCGGTGCTGCTGACGGTGCTGGTGGTCGGCCTGGTGGTCAGCATCTTCCAGGCGGCCACCCAGATCCACGAGGCGACGCTGTCCTTCGTGCCGAAGATCGTCGCGGTGGTGCTGGTGCTGGCCGTGGCCGGGCCGTGGATGCTCAGCACCCTGGTCGACTACCTGCAGCGCACGCTGCTCGCGATCCCGGGCGCGATCGGGTGATCACCGTCAGCGAGGCGCAGCTGCTGGCGTGGATCACGCCGCTGCTGTGGCCCTTCCTGCGCGCGCTGGCGCTGCTGGGCACGATGCCGCTGCTCGGTTCGCGCCCGGTGCCGGTGCGGGTGCGGATCGCGCTGGCCGCGCTGATCGCGCTGGCGGTGCAGGCGTCGCTGCCGCCGATCGCGCCGGTCGCGCTCGACGCGCCGGTGGTCTTCGCGCTGGTGGTGCAGCAGCTGCTGATCGGCGCGAGCCTGGGCTTCGCGGTGCGCATCGTGTTCAGCGCGATCGAGTTCGCCGGCGAGATCGTCGGGCTGCAGATGGGGCTGAACTTCGCCGGCTTCTTCGACCCGGTGACCGCGTCGCAGACGACCACGTCCAGCCGCTTCTACGGCGCGGTGATCGGCTGGCTGTTCGTGGTGATCAACGGCCACCTGCTGGTGGTGGCGGCGCTGGCCGACAGCTTCAGCGCGTTCCCGGTCGGCGACCAGCCATTCGCTTTCCTGCGCCACGCGCAGCCGCAGCAGTGGGGCACGCTGATCTTCGCCACCGGGCTGGCGATCGCGCTGCCGCTGATCGCGATGCAGCTGTTCGTCAACCTGGTGCTGGGCGTGATCGCGCGCGTGGCCGCGCAGCTGAACATCTTCGCGATCGGCTTCCCGCTGATGGCCGCGTCGGGCCTGCTCGGGCTGCTGCTGACGCTGCCGCTGCTGCAGGCGCCGTTCGTCGCCGCGCTGGAGCGGATGCTCGCGCTGTTCTGACGCGCGGCGCGCGGCGGCGCTCGGCCGCGGCGGCGCGCGGCGCCGGCCGCCAGTCGGCACAATCCGCGGCATCCGCAACCGCCGCAGGGCCGCCATGTACCGACTCCAGTTCTACCGGGGTGACTACGTCGAGCGCCAGCGCGCGGCCAACGCCGACCGCGCGGTCGCCTACGTCGAGCACCACTTCAACAGCAGCGTGTCGGCCAGCGCCGGCTACGCGGTGGTGGTGGTCGGCTCGAACGCGTCGAGCACCAGCCGCAACTGGGGCCGCTGGTACGCGCGCGCGGTGGCCGAGCAGTTCGGCACCCAGGTCGGCGGCGACGGCGGCATCCTGGTCGGCGGCTGGGCCGGCCGCGGCGACGGCAACGTCAAGCACACGAAGATGCCGGCGGTGCTGCTCGAGCCGCTGTTCGCGAGCAACCCGCAGCAGGCCGAAGCGATCCGCAGCGAGGCCGGCCAGGCGGCGCTGGCGCGGATCCTGGCCGAGAGCATCCGCCGCTTCTTCCCCGACGGCGGGCTGATCGCGTTCAGCGTCGGCCACAAGTACAAGACCAGCAACCCGAATGACCGCGGCGCCGCGCTCGCCGGCGGCGGCACCGAGGCCGACTACGCCGAGCGGGTGCTGCAGAAGGCGGCGCAACTGCTCGCCGACGAGCCGGCGGCGCCGACGCGGCGGATGCTGCGGGTGATGCAGGGCGAGACCCTGCTGTTCGAGACCGCGGTCGACGAGGACGCGACGCTGACCTGGTCGGCCGAGCGCAACCTGCTGTCGATCGCCGATTCGGGCGATGCGCCGGCACCGCGCACCGCGCCGCCGCTGCGCGCCGCGGCGCAGCCCGCGCGGCCGATGGCCAAGCGCCGCGCGGCCGCGAAGACCGCGGCTGCGGGGGCACCGCGCGCGGCCGCGGCGAAGAGCAGCGGCAAGCCCGGCGGCAAGCGGCCCGCGGCAGCCGGCAAGGCCCCCCGCGCCACGGCCGGCAAGACCAAGCGCGCCAGCGGGCGCAGCGCGAAGCGCGGCGCCCGGGCCGGCGGCTAGCGCGGCGGCGGGCTCGCCGCCGCTGCCGAACATCGTGTTACCGCCC
>CAZKCJ010000246.1:0-1561 GCA_964550885.1 uncultured Rubrivivax sp.
GATGCCGCAAACCCCAGCCCGATGACCGCGCTGCGCCAGCCCGAACCGCCCGCAGTGGACCTGCAGTCGCCGCAGGCTGCAGCCGCGGCGCTGCGCACCTTCTGGCGGCTGGCCGACGCCTGGGAGCTCAGCGTGCCCGAGCAGATGGCGCTGCTGGGCGTGGGCCGCAGCCGGCTGTACCAGTGGAAGCAGGGCCGCGTCGGCGCGCTCGACCGCCACGTGCTGGAGCGGCTGAGCTACCTGTTCGGCATCCACGCGGCGCTGCAGCTGCTGCTGCCCGATCCGCAGCGCGCCGCCGCCTGGGTGCGCCGGCCCAATACCGCGCCGCTGTTCGGCGGCCAATCGGCGCTGCAGCGCATGCTCGGCGGGCAGGTCGCCGACCTGTACGTGGTGCGCCAGTACCTGGACGCGCAGCGCGGCGGCAAGGCGTGATCGACCCGCAGCGCATCGGCCTGAGCGACACCCGCTGGCAGCCCTGCTACCGGTTGATCGCGTCGCGCTACCCGACGGTCGGGCTGTACGACACGATTGCCGACCCGGCCGACCTGGAGGTGGTGTTCGCGATCGAGGCGCTGACCAACCCGCGCATCCGCGACGAGCTCGGCGCGCTGCGGCTGGTGCCCGCCGCCGACCGGATCAGCGGCGCCGGCAGCGCGTCGATCATGGCCGCGTTCACCCACCTGAACCCCGAAGGCTCGCGCTTTTCCGACGGCAGCTGGGGCGTGTACTACGCGGCGCAGGACCTGGACACCGCGGTCGCCGAGGTCAGCCACCACCGCGCGCTGTTCCTGGCGCGCACCGCCGAGCCGCCGATCGACGTCGACCTGCGGCTGATCACCGCGACCCTGGCCGCGGCGCTGCACGACCTGCGCCCGCTCGCCGCCAGCGCGCCGGCGCTGTTCGACCCGCACGACTACGCGGCGGGCCGTGCGCTCGGCCGCGCGCTGCGCGCAGCCGGCAGCGGCGGCCTGCTGTACCCGAGCGTGCGCCGCCGCGGCGGCCTGTGCGCCGGCGTGCTGCGGCCCACCGCGCTGCACGGCGCCCGCGCTGTCGCGCACCTGGCACTGCACTGGGACGGGCAGCGGATCACCCACTGGTACGAGAAGCGCGCGCCGCACGCGCTCGGGTAGGCCGCAAGCTCGCGCCCGCCCGGGCCGTGGCGCGAACGCTTCGGCGCACGCCCACGTCGGCAGCGGCGGACGCTTCGGCTGGCCGCCTGCGACCCTTCGGCCGCAGGCGCGATCACGGGGTGGTGGCGGGATCGCGCCGGGTCAGCCGCGCAGCGCCCACCACGCCTGGTTGGCGGCCAGCAGCCGCAGGTTGCGCGCGAGCCACTCGCGCGCCTCGAACTCGCTGTAGAACACGCCGCGCAGCAGGCCCGCAGCGCCGGCGCGCTGCACCACCTGCCGGTACAGCTGCGCCTGGCTCGAATTGACGACGAAGGCCACCGGCAGCGCCCGCAGCCCCGGCTCCAGCGTCGGGTACATCGCGGTCGCGACCGCTGCATCGAAGCACAGCGCTGCGCGCGCGCCGGTGTACAGCAGCGCGCGCGCGCCGCGGG
>CAZKCJ010000246.1:1571-4750 GCA_964550885.1 uncultured Rubrivivax sp.
CGATGCGCATCACCGGCACGGCCAGCGCCGCCAGGTTCGACGGCAGCACCAGCCCGCTGAAGCTCGCCGTCACGATCCCGTCGTTGCCGAACTGCAGCGCGGTTGCGGCGCAGCCCACCTCGATCCTGTCCATCGGCGATGTCCGGTTCGATCGCGCGCGCGGCGCCTCGCAGCCTGGGCGCGCCGGGCGCTCAGCGCCCGCTCCAGTTCGGCGCGCGCTTGGCCTGGAAGGCCGCGCGGCCCTCGCGCGCATCCTCGGTCAGCGCCAGCGTCATGATCTGCGACTCGAGGAAGCTGATCGACTGCTCGAAGCTCATGTCGAAGGCAGCGCGCATCATCGCCTTGCCGCGGCGCAGCGCGGTCGGCGACTTGGTCACGATCCGCTGCAGCAGCCAGTCGGTCTTCGCGTCGAGCTCGCCCGCCGGCGCGACGTGGTTGACCAGCCCGATCTCGGCCGCACGCGGCGCGCCGATCGGCTCGCCGGTCAGGCACAGCTCGGCGATGTGCCGCGGCGTGCACAGGTGCTGCAGCACCGCCAGCACCTGCGCTGGAAACAGGCCGATCTTGACTTCGGGCAGGCCGAAGCTCGCGTGCTCGGCGGCCACCGCCAGGTCGCACATCGCGAGCAGGCCCATGCCGCCGGCCAGGCAGTGGCCGTTGACCCGAGCGACCAGCGGCAGCGTCGTCGTCCACGCGTAGCGCAGCAGGTCGGCGAGTTCGGCGTGCGGCTGCGACGGGTCGAAGTCGAACGAGCCCGCGCCCTTGCCGAGGTCGGCGCCGGCGCAGAAGGCCTTGTCGCCGGCGCCGGTCAGCACCACCGCGCGCACCGCCGGGTCCGCGTGCGCCTGCGCGAGCCCGGCGCGGATGCCGGCGATCACCGCGCCGTTCATTGCGTTGCGCTGCGCCGGCCGGTCGATCGTCAGCCACAGCGCCGGGCCACGACGATCGATCCTCAGCTCCGTCGTCATCCGAGCCTCCTCTTGCTTCTTCGCGCGCAGCGCGCAGCGCCGCCCTGCAGCCCCTGCCCCCGCGCAGCCCGTTCACCCCCGCGACCGGGCCCGGAGCGAATCATCGCCCCGATCGGCGTACCCGCGGTGCCGACAGGCACAGTGCGCCGCCGGCGCGGTCGCCGCAATCGTCGCACGCGGGCCCGGTGCCGCCGGGCACCGGTCGGGGTCGGCAGGCGCAGCAACCGCTCGGCCGGTCCCGCATGTGCGCCGCAGCGGCCGTTGCAGCGGCGCGGGCGCATCAGGCGTCGGCGCCGCGCGCATCGGGCTCGATCCGCACCAGCAGCCGGCCGGGCTCGACCTGCGTGCCCGGCGCCGCGCCCAACTCGACGACGGTGCCGGCCAGCGGCGCCAGCACCCGGTGCTCCATCTTCATCGCGTCGATCGTCAGCAGCAGCTCATCGCGCGCAACCCGCTGGCCGGGCTGCACCACGAGCTGCAGCAGCAGCCCGTGCATCGGGCTCACGACCGCGCCGTCGCCGCTGCGCTCGCCGCGCGGCGGCGGCGCGTCGCCGAGCTCGACCACCGCCGCGCTGCAGCCGTCGGCGTCGACCCAGCCGGCGTTGCCGTCGAACACCAGCTGCAGCGCCTGGCTGACGCCGTCGACCGCGCAGCGCGCGTGCACGCCGTCGTCGGCCAGCACCTCGACCGCCAGCGGCGCGGCGTCGGCGCCAACCAGCGCCACCTGCAGCGGCTGCGCCGCCGCGTACTGCAGCCGCAGCGCGAAGCGCTCGCCACCGGCCTGCAGCGTCAGCGGCGTCGTGCGCGCGCCGGTCGAGCTCCAGCAGGCGAGCGGCCCGAAGCCGCGGCTGCGCCGGTGCAACAGCAGCGCCGCGACCAGCGCTGCCCAGCGCCAGTCGACCGCCGGCGCACGCCAGTGCGCGGCGGCGCGCTCGAGCCAGCGGGTTTCCAGCTGCGCCGCGGCGAACGGCGGCGCGCGCAGCGCCTGCAGCAGGTAGTCGCGGTTGGTCTGCAGGCCGAGCACGCTGGCGTCGGCGAGCGCGTGTTCGAGCCGTGCGCGCGCCTGCGCGCGGTCGGCGCCGACCGCGATGACCTTGGCCAGCAGCGCGTCGTAGTGCGGCGTGACCGTCGGCTGCGCGCCCAGCCCGTGCTCGACGCGCACGCCTTCGCCCGCCGGCAGCCGCCACCAGGCGATCCGGCCGACCTGCGGCGCGAAGCCGGCGAACGCGTCCTCGGCGCACAGCCGCGCCTCGATCGCGTGGCCCTGCCAGCGCACCTGCGACTGGGTCAGCGGCAGCGGCTCGCCGCGCGCAACCCGCAGCTGCCACTCGACCAGGTCCAGCCCGGTGACCGCCTCGGTCACCGGGTGCTCGACCTGCAGCCGCGTGTTGACCTCGAGGAACCAGAAGCTGCCGTCGGGCGCGAGCAGGAACTCGACCGTGCCGGCGCCGACGTAAGCCACGGCGCGCGCCAGCGTCACCGCCGCGTCGCCCAGGCGCGCGCGCAGCTGCGCCGACACGCCGGGCGCGGGCGCCTCCTCGATCAGCTTTTGCTGTCGGCGCTGGGTCGAGCAGTCGCGCTCGCCCAGGTGCAGCAGGTTGCCGTGGTGGTCGCCGAAGACCTGCACCTCGACGTGGCGCGCACCGTCGACGCAGCGCTCCAGCAGCAGCGCGCCGCTGCCGAATGCGGCCTGCGCCTCGGCGCGCGCCGCCTGCAGCAGCCGCGCCAGCGCGGCGGCGTCGGCGACCTCGTCGCAGCGGCGCAGCCCGCGCCCGCCGCCGCCGGCCGCTGCCTTGATCATCAGCGGCGCGCCGATCCGCTGCGCGGCGGCGACCAGCGCCGCGTCGTCCTGCGCGGCGCCGTCGTCGCCGGGCAGGCAGGGCACGACCAGGCGCTGCGCGAGCCGCCGCGCCGCGGCCTTGTCGCCGAGCGCGGCGATCGCCTCGGGCGACGGGCCGACGAAGACCACGCCGGCGTCGCGGCAGGCGCGCGCGAAGCCGGCGTTCTCGGCGAGGAAGCCGTAGCCCGGGTGCAGCGCGCCGGCGCCGCTGCGCCGGCAGGCGTCGAGCACGCGCTCGCCGCTCAGGTAGCTCGCGTGTGGCGCCGACTCGCCCAGCCGCAGCGCGCGGTCGGCGAGCTGCACGTGCCGCGCGTCGCGGTCGGCGTCGGCCCAGACCGCGACCGTGCGCAGCCCGAGCGCGCGCGCGCTGC
>CAZKCJ010000247.1:0-4748 GCA_964550885.1 uncultured Rubrivivax sp.
GCCGACGTAGTTCCACATCAGCAGCCGCAGCTCGTCCCAGTTGTGCGCGATCACGACCTGCTCGTCGGCGTCCTCGACCTGGCTCTCGTCCCAGTCGGGCACCGCCGGCATCGGGTCCAGCGGCGTCTGCAGGATCCGCGCCGCGCAGCTGGTGCCGACGACCACGCACTCCAGCAGCGAGTTGCTGGCCAGCCGGTTGGCGCCGTGCAGGCCGGTGTAGCTGGCCTCGCCGACCGCGTACAGCCCCGGCAGGTCGGTGCGCCCGTCCAGGTCGGTGACCACGCCACCGCAGGTGTAGTGCGCGGCCGGCACCACCGGGATCGGCGCGCGCCCGATGTCGATCCCCAGCGACAGGCAGCGCGCGTGGATCGTCGGGAAGTGCTCACGCAGGAAGGCCTCGCCCTTGTCCTGCACGATCGGCCGCGCGTCCAGCCACACGTGGTCCAGCCCGTGCTTCTTCATCTCGAAGTCGATCGCGCGGGCGACGATGTCGCGCGGCGCCAGCTCGAGCCGCTCGTCGTGCGCGCGCATGAAGCGGGTGCCGTCGGGCAGCGTCAGGTGCGCGCCCTCGCCGCGCAGCGCCTCGGTGATCAGGAAGCTGCGCTCCTGCGGGTGGTACAGGCAGGTCGGATGGAACTGGATGAACTCCATGTTGCCCACGCGGCAGCCGGCGCGCCAGGCCATCGCGATGCCGTCACCGGTGGCGGTGTCCGGGTTGCTGGTGTAGCGGTAGACCTTGCCGACGCCGCCGGTGGCCAGCACCACCGCCCGGGCGCGCAGCGTGCGCACCTGCGGCCGGTCGAGGTCGAGTGCGTACACGCCGTGGCAGCGCGGCGTCGCGTCGCGCACGCCGCCGCGCAGGTGGCGGGTGGTGATCAGGTCCACCGCCATCCAGCGCTCGCGCAGCACGATGTTCGGGTGCGCGCGCGCCTTGGCCAGCAGCGCATCGTGGATCGCGCGGCCGGTGGCGTCGGCCGCGTGCGCGATCCGGCGCACCGCGTGGCCGCCCTCGCGGGTCAGGTGCAGCCCCAGCGGCCCGCTCGGGTCGGCGGAGAAGGGCACCCCCTGCTGCACCAGCCAGGCGATCGCGGCGGCGCTGCGCTCGGCGATGAAGCGCGCGGTGTGCTCATCGACCAGCCCGGCACCGGCGTCCTGGGTGTCGTGCACGTGCGAGTCGATGCTGTCGTCGTCGCCGAGCACGCCGACGATGCCGCCCTGCGCCCAGGCGGTTGCGCCCTCGTCCAGCCGGCGCTTGGCCAGCACCACCACCGGCTGCTGCTGCGCCGCGTGCAGCGCCACCGCCAGCCCGGCCAGGCCGGCGCCGACGATCACGATCGGGTCGGGCTGGCTCGTGGTTGGTGCGGCGGGCATCGGGCGGACGGGCTGCAGCCTGGCACAGCCGGCGGCAACCGGTTGGCGGCGATTGTCTCCGATCGCTGCGGCGGGCCGCACCCGCCCGTGCGGGACCGCACACCCGCGCCCGCCGGTGCGGTCCTACACTCGATCGGGCCGCCGGCCTGGCCGCGCGGCGGGGTGGGCCGGTCGGCCCGCCTCCAGCCATCCGATCCGCGGGGACCGCATGCCCGACATCCTGCAAGTCACGCGCCCGCCGTACCGCAGCGAGCCGCGTGCCGGCGGGCCCAGCCTGGAGCCCGACACCGAGCTGCTGACGCCGGCCACCCAGATCGTCGGCGACGCCGACGCCTACCTCGGCAGCGCCGCGCAGGACATTGGCCGGCGGGTCAGCGACGACCAGTTGGAGCTCTTCGTCGTCTGCCAGCCGGCCGAGGCGCTGCTGCAACAGTTCGCGCGGCTGACGCCCGACTTCATCGCGATCCACGACCTGGGCACCACGCTGTCGGCGCGGCTGCTGGCGGCGGTGGCGACCGCGGCGAAGAGCAAGCTGCAGCGCCTGGTGATCCGGCGGCAGGGCTTCGGCACCGCGCTGGCCACGCTGCAGTTCGTCGAGCTGCCGCTGCCCGGCAACCGCCGGCTGCGCGTGTACACGACCGCGGTCGACAGCGACACCCGCTCGCGTCAGCAGCTCGCGCAGGCGCTGCTCGCGCACAGCCGGCTCGCGGCGATCCTGGTCGGCGAACAGCCGGCGCACCTGCTCGACCGCAACCTGCAGCCGCTGCGCGAGGCGATCGCCGCCGGGCCCTGGCCAAACCGCGAGCTGCTGCTGGTGCCGCTGGCCAACCTGCCGTCGTTGGCGGCGCAGGCGCCGCTGCTCGCCGCGGCCGGCGGCGGCAGCGTGCGCACCACGCCGCAGGCTGGCCGCGCGACCGACGCCTGGTCGTACATCACCGGCGCCTGGAACCGGCTGAACGCTGCCGCGACGCCGACCGCCGCGGTCCCGGTTGCCGCGGCGGCAGCGCCGCTGCCGGCGGCAGCGCACCCGGCAGTGGCTGCCACCAGTGCGGCAGCAGCCGCTGCGTTGCTGGCCGAGGACCCGGGCACGCCGGCCTTCGTCACCGCCTACGCGCCGACCCGTCCGCTGGAGCTCAGCCCGATGCCGGCACCGCGCGCCGGCGGCACCGCCCAGCCGCGCAGCCCGCACCAGGACCGGCTGTGGTCCGACTACGTGCTGCGCTGCGCCGCGCTCGACGGCGTGGTGCAGGCCTGCGTGTTCGACCTGGAGCTGCAGCGCCCGCTCGCCTACAGCGGCACGCTGCGCGCTGCCGAGCGCCTGGCGGCCAAGGGCGCGCTGCTGCTGACGACGATCGCCGACACCGCCGCCGCCGTTGCGGCCGGCACCACGCCGCAGGAGGCGACGGTCACGCTCGACGCGCAGCGGCTGCTGCTGCGGCCGATGCCCGGCCGCCCCGGCGTCGCGTTGCACCTGGTGCTCGAGCGCGGCCACGGCGGTCTCGAGCCGCTGCGCGCCGCGCTGCGGCAGATCGACCAGGCGCTGCTGCCCGGCAGCGCCTGAAGCGCACGACCGAAGCGGCGCGGCCCGATGCCGGTGCGCCGACGCGGCGGCGCACGCGCTGCCTATCATCCGGCGACCGACTACCGAGGCCGCTCATGAACCGCAACCGGATTGCCCTGCTGCTGCTGGCCCTGGCGGCCGCCGCGGCGCCGGCGCAGACGATCGCGCCACCGCAGAACGTGGTGACGCTCGGCGCGCAGGCGACGATCGAAGTCCCGCAGGACCTGCTGACGATCACGCTCGCAGTCACGCGCGACGGCGCTGACGCCAGCGCGGTGCAAGCGCAGGTCCGCGAAGTGCTCGACGCGGCGCTGGCCGAAGCACGCCGCGCGGTCCGGCCCGGCGAGCTCGAGGTGCGCACCGGACGCTTCTCGCTCGTGCCGCGCTACGCCCCGAAGGGCAGCATCAGCGGCTGGGTCGGCAGCGCCGAACTCGTGCTCGAAGGCCGCGACCTCGCGCAGCTCAGCCAGCTCGCCGGCCGGCTGCCGGGGATGACGGTGGCCCGCGTCGCCTTCGGGCTGTCGCGCGAGGTGCGCGAGCGGGTCGAGGCCGAGGCGGCGGCGCAGGCGATCCAGCGCTTCAAGGCGCGCGCCGACGCCTACGCGCGCGCGTTCGGCTTCACCGGCTACACGCTGCGCGAGGTCAGCGTCGGCCAGTCGACGCCACCACCGATGCCGATGTTCCGCGAGGCGATGGTGCAGGCCGCCCCCGCCGGCGGCGACGCGCTGCCGGTCGAGGCCGGCAAGGCTGCGGTCACGGTCAGCGTCAGCGGCAGCGTGCAGCTGGTCGCGCGCTGACGCGCGCCGCCGGCGCGCCCCCCGGTCCCGCCCGCCAACGGTTGCGCCCCGCCCGCGCGAACACGGGCGGGACCGCCGGTGCGTCAGTGCACGACCCGACCGAAGCTGAACTCGCCGTTCTCGACGTCCACCGGGATCACGTCCTTCGGCCCGAAGCGGCCCTGCAGGATCAGCTTGGCCACCGGGTTCTCGATCCGCGCCTGGATCGCGCGCTTGAGCGGGCGAGCGCCGAACACCGGGTCGAAGCCGACCTTGGCCAGCTCTTCCAGCGCCGCCGCCGAGACGTCGAGCTTCATCTCGAGCTTGTCCAGCCGCGCCGCCAGCACCTTGAGCTGGATCTTGGCGATGGCCTCGATGTGCTCGCGCCCCAGTGCGTGGAACACCACGGTCTCGTCGATGCGGTTCAAGAACTCGGGGCGGAAGTGGCCTTTGACTTCGGTCATCACGGCCTCGCGGATCAGCTCGCCGTCCTGCCCGGCCATCTGCATGATCAGCGGCGAGCCGAGGTTGCTGGTCATCACGATCACCGTGTTCTTGAAGTCCACGGTGCGGCCCTGACCGTCGGTCAGGCGGCCGTCGTCGAGCACCTGCAGCAGCACGTTGAACACGTCCGGGTGCGCCTTCTCGACCTCGTCGAGCAGCAGCACGCTGTAGGGCTTGCGCCGCACCGCCTCGGTCAGGTAGCCGCCCTCGTCGTAGCCGACGTAGCCGGGTGGCGCGCCGATCAGCCGGCTGACCGAGTGCTTCTCCATGAACTCGCTCATGTCGACGCGCACCATGTGGTCCTCGCTGTCGAACAGGAAGCCGGCCAGCGCCTTGCACAGCTCGGTCTTGCCGACGCCGGTGGGGCCCAGGAACAGGAACGAGCCCAGCGGCCGGTTCGGGTCCGACAAGCCGGCGCGGCTGCGCCGGATCGCGTCGGCGACCGCGACGACCGCCTCGTCCTGGCCGACCACGCGCTCGTGCAGCTTGTCCTCCATCTGCAGCAGCTTCTCGCGCTCACCCTGCATCATCCGGGA
>CAZKCJ010000248.1:0-4710 GCA_964550885.1 uncultured Rubrivivax sp.
CGCTTTTTGAAGCAATCGGTTAAGCCACGCAAAATCAACGACTTAGCGCGCATCCGGGGAAATCCGGAGGTGCGATCCGACGATCGCCGCGCGGCTTGCGTCGAATCAACTTTTGTGGGGATAAGTCGGCTCCTGAGTGCTCACTTGCAAGCCCGGTACCGCGCTTGCAAGCGATGCACCGGCCCGACGCCTCAGCTGCGCGGCGCCCGCAGCCGGCGCGAGTGCGCGTGCACGGTTGCCACCAGCTCCGCTACGTGCTCGGGCGGGGTGTGCTGGCCGATGCCGTGGCCGAGGTTGAACACGTGGCCGCCGCAGCCACCGTCGGGCCGCGCCGGCGGGCCGAAGTCGTCGAGCACCGCCGTCACCTGCGCGCGCACGACGGCGGGCGGTGCGAGCAACACCGCCGGATCCAGGTTGCCCTGCAGCGCGACCCGGTCGTCGATCCGCCGGCGCGCGGCGCCCAGCGAGCAGCTCCAGTCCAGGCCGACGACGTCGGCGCCGATCGCCGCGATCGCCTCCAGCCAGCCGCCGCCGCCCTTGGTGAACACGATGCAGGGCACGCGCCGGCCGTCGGCCTCGCGCTGCAGCTGCTGCACGATTCGCCGCATCGGCTCCAGGCTGAAGCGGCGGAACTCGCGGTCGGCGAGCACGCCGCCCCACGAGTCGAAGAGCATCACTGCCTGCGCGCCGGCGTCGATCTGCGCGTTCAGGTACGCGGCCACCGCCTGCGCGTTCAGGTCGACGATTGCCTGCAGCAGGTCGGGCCGCGCGTACAGCATCTGCTTGACGATCGCGTAGTCGACGCTGGAGCCGCCCTCGACCATGTAGCAGGCCAGCGTCCACGGGCTGCCGGCGAAGCCGATCAGCGGCACCCGACCGGCGAGCGCGCGGCGGATCGAGCCGACCGCATCGAACACGTAGCGCAGCTGCTGCAGGTCGGGCACGGCCAGGCGCGCGACCGTCTGCTCGTCGCGCACTGGGTGGGCGAAGCGCGGGCCCTCGCCGTCG
Source organism: uncultured Rubrivivax sp. (assembly GCA_964550885.1). Taxonomy (GTDB): domain Bacteria; phylum Pseudomonadota; class Gammaproteobacteria; order Burkholderiales; family Burkholderiaceae_C; genus Rubrivivax. Next base: position 1,009 of record CAZKCJ010000248.1, read on the forward strand.
GTGAAGCCCAGGCCCAGCCCCATCGCGTCGGGCACGGTCAGGATGTCGGAGAACAGGATCGCGGCGTCCAGCGGCCAGCGCTCGAGCGGCTGCAGCGTGACCTCGGTGGCCAGCGCCGCGCTGGTGGCCAGCGCCAGGAAGCTGCCGGCGCGCGCGCGGGTCGCGCGGTACTCGGGCAGGTAGCGCCCCGCCTGGCGCATCAGCCACACCGGCGTGTAGTCGGTCGGCTCGCGCAGGCAGGCGCGCAGGAAGGTGTCGTTGTGCAGCGGCGCGGCCATCGTGTCGATTATGGTGGGGCCCCGACGGCGCCCTGCCGCGCGCGGCTACCATGCAGCCCCCACTGCAACGGAGGTGCTTCGATGTCGATATCCCGTCTGGCCGCCTGGTGGGCCGCGATTGCCGCCGCGCTGCTGCTCAGCGGCTGCGGCTACAACGAGTTCCAGCGCCTGGACGAGCAGGTCAAGGCCGCCTGGGCCGAGGTGCTGAACCAGTACCAGCGCCGCGCCGATCTGATCCCGAACATCGTCGCCACGGTCAAGGGCGAAGCCAACTTCGAGCAGGAGACGCTGACCAAGGTGATCGAGGCGCGCGCCAAGGCGACCAGCATTCAGGCCACGCCGGAGCTGGTCAACGACCCCGAGGCCTTCAACCGCTTCCAGGCGGCGCAGGGCGAGCTCAGCAGCGCGCTGAGCCGGCTGATGGTCACGGTCGAGCGTTACCCCGACCTGAAGGCGAACCAGGGCTTTCGCGACCTGCGGGTGCAGCTCGAAGGCACCGAGAACCGGATCACCGTCGCGCGCAACCGCTACATCAAGGCGGTCAACGACTTCAACGTGCTCGCGCGCAGCTTCCCGAGCAACCTGACGGCGATGGTCTTCGGCTACGCGGTCAAGCCGAACTTCACGGTGCAGAACGAGGCGCAGATCAGCGCGCCGCCGGCCGTCAGCTTCGACAAGGCGGCCGCACCGGCGCCGGCGGCGTCGCGCTGAGGGCCTGAGCCGAAGCCCGCCGCCGATGCTGGGCCTGCTGCTGTTCGCGCTGCTGTGGGCTGCGGCCGCGCTGCCTGCGGCGGCGCAGGATCTGCTGCCGGTGCCGGCGCTGAGCGCGCGGGTGATCGACCAGGCGGGCGTGCTGCAGCCGGCGCAGCGCGACCAGCTCGAGGCCAAGCTCGCCGCGTTCGAGCACGACCGCGGCACGCAGATCGTCGTGCTGCTGGTGCCGACCACCCGGCCCGAGGACATCGCCGCCTACGCGAACCGGGTCGCCGACAGCTGGAAGATCGGCCGGCGCGAGGTCGGCGACGGGCTGCTGATCGTGGTCGCCCGGGACGACCGCCGCATCCGCATCGAGGTCGCGCGCGCGTTGGAGGGCGCGGTGCCCGACCTGGCGGCGCGGCGGATCATCGACGACCGGATCGCGCCGGCCTTCAAGGTGGGCGACTACGCGGGCGGCCTGGCCGCCGGCATCGACGCGCTGATCGCGCGCATCCAGCACGAAGGGCTGCCGCAGCCGGACGCCGCAGCGGGTACGGCCGACGACGGCGACACCCGCTGGGACGGCCTGCCGATGTTCTTCTTCGTCGCGGTGTTCGTGTTCGGCAGCATCCTCTCGCGGCTGCTTGGCCGCAAGCTCGCGATGGCCGCCACCGGCGGCGGCGCCGGCGTCGCCGCGTGGCTGCTGGGTGCGGGGATCGGCCTGGTGATCGTCGCGGTGCTGCTGGCGATGATCATGGTCGGCGCGGTGGGCAGCCGCCGGATGGTGCGGCGCGGCGGGCTGCCGCCGCCCGGCGGCTGGGGCGGCGGCGGCTTTGGCGGTGGCGGCGGTTTCGGCGGTGGCGGCTTCGGCGGTGGCGGTTTCGGCTCGGGCGGCGGCGGCTCCTTCGGCGGCGGCGGCGCGTCGGGAGACTGGTAGATGAAGCGCTGGCGGCGGCTGCTGAAGCATCACTGGCTCGACGGGTCGGACCTGCGGCGCGTGCTCGACGACGCCGCGCTGGCGCGGCTGACCGAGCAGGTGCGCGCGAGCGAGCGCGGCCACGGCGGCGAGATCCGGGTGTGCATCGAGGCCGGGCTGCCGCTGTCGTACCTGCTGCGCGCCGCGCCGCCGCGCGAACGCGCGCTCGCGCTGTTCGGCAAGCTGCGCGTGTGGGACACCGAGCACAACAACGGCGTGCTGGTCTACCTGCTGCTGGCCGATCGCGCGATCGAGATCGTCGCCGACCGCGGCCTGAACCGGCACGTGGACGCCGCCGCGTGGCAGGCACTGGCCGCGCGGATGCGCGCACTGTTCCGGGACGGCCGCTTCGAGGAGGGCCTGGCGGCGGCGATCGCCGAGGTCGACGGGCTGCTGCGCCGGCACTTCGCACTCGCCGCTGGCGAGCGCAACCCGAACGAACTGCCGGACCGGCCGGTGGTGATCGGCTGAGCCACGGTGCGCGGACCTCGGGCGAGCCGGGGTCCGGCCGGCGCGGCAGCGGCCGTGCGCGGCAACGCGATGAATTCGCGCGTTCAGCGCCGCCGTGTGCGGCCCCCTGCAGCGAAGGTGAAAGCCCTTACAGCCGTCTGCGGCCGCAGCGCACCGCGCCGGGTGACGCGCAAGATGCTTGGCACCGCACCGCACCCGGCGCGGCGCGAACGCGCTGCTACTTCTTGCGCAGCTTGTGGATCGCGGCGATCTGCGCGGCCATCGCCGCGAACTCGCTCTGCGCCTTCGCGAAGTCGATGTCGCTCTTCGCGTTCTTCATCGCCTCTTCGGCCTGCTTGCGCGCTTCCAGCGCGCGTGCTTCGTCCAGGTCGGCGCCACGGATCGCGGTGTCGGCGAGCACGGTCACGGTGTGCGGCTGCACCTCGAGCATGCCGCCGGCGACGAAGATGAACTCTTCCTGGTCGTTGTCGGCGCGGATGATGCGCACCGCGCCGGGCTTGATCCGCGTGATCAGCGGCGTGTGCCGCGGGTAGATGCCGAGTTCGCCCATCTCGCCGGGCAGCGCGACGAACTTCGCCTCGCCGGCGAAGATGGCTTCCTCGGCGCTGACGACGTCGACGTGGAGCGTGGCCATGTCAGGACTCCGGTAGGCGCTGCGCGATCACTGCAGCTTCTTGGCCTTCTCGAAGGCCTCGTCGATGCCGCCGACCATGTAGAAGGCCTGCTCGGGCAGCGCGTCGCACTCGCCGTTGACGATCATCTTGAAGCCGCGGATCGTCTCCTTCAGCGGCACGTACTTGCCGGCGGTGCCGGTGAAGACCTCGGCCACGTGGAAGGGCTGGCTGAGGAAGCGTTGGATCTTGCGCGCGCGCGCCACCGCCAGCTTGTCCTCGGGGCTCAGCTCGTCCATGCCCAGGATCGCGATGATGTCGCGCAGCTCCTTGTAGCGCTGCAGCGTCGCCTGCACCGCGCGGGTGGTGCTGTAGTGCTCGTCGCCGACCACGTGCGGGTCGATCTGGCGGCTGGTGGAGTCCAGCGGATCGACCGCCGGGTAGATGCCGAGCGCGGCGATGTCGCGCGACAGCACCACGGTGGCGTCCAGGTGCGCGAAGGTGGTCGCCGGCGAAGGGTCGGTCAGGTCGTCCGCCGGCACGTACACCGCCTGGATCGACGTGATCGAGCCGACCTTGGTCGAGGTGATGCGCTCCTGCAGCCGGCCCATCTCTTCGGCCAGCGTCGGCTGGTAGCCCACCGCCGACGGCATCCGGCCGAGCAGCGCCG
>CAZKCJ010000249.1:0-4691 GCA_964550885.1 uncultured Rubrivivax sp.
GGTCATCGTGCCGACCGTGCTGCGGCTGGTGCGCACCGGGTTGGTCTGGTCGATCGCGATCGCCGGCGGCACGCCGTCCACGTGGTCGACCGCCGGCCGGTCCATGCGCTCCAGGAACTGGCGCGCGTAGGCGCTGAAGGTCTCGACGTAGCGGCGCTGCCCCTCCGCGTACAGCGTGTCGAAGACCAGGCTCGACTTGCCCGACCCGCTGGGCCCGGTGAACACCGTGAGCTCGCCGGTGCGCAGGTCCAGGTCGAGGTTCTTCAGGTTGTTCTGGCGGGCCCCGCGGATGCGGATCAGGCCGGAGGACATGGCGTACAGCAGGGGCGCGAAGCAGGCGGAACCGATCATTCTAGGCAGCGGCCCCGCGGCGCCGGACGCGTTGGCCCCACCGGCAGCAGGGCACGCCGGGACCGCGACTCGAAGCGGCCGATCGGCGCCTGCGCGCGGCGGACGCGGCGATCTAGGCGCCGTCGGCGGCGGGCGCGGCCTCGCCCGGGTGCGGCGCGTCGGCGGCCAGCCAGTCGGCGACCAGCTGCGCGAAGCCCTGCGGGTCGTCGCACATCACCCAGTGGCCGGTGCGCAGCGGCTGCACGCGGCTGCCGGGCCGCGCGGCGATCGCGTCGGCCCACGCGCGGCTATGGAACGCGAAGGGCTTGCGCGTGCCGTACACGAACAGCATCGGGCAGGCCGGGTCGACCGGTCGCAGCCGGTAGCGGCCGGTCCAAGTCAGCCAGTACGGGTAGTTCATCTGCGCGCCGATCAGCGCCTGATCGGCCGGGCAGCGCAGCCAGCGCGCCATCGCACGGGTCATGCGGTCGCCGAGCGCGCGGCTGGCGCCGCCGATCAGCCAGGCCGCAGCCAGCCAGCCCTGGTAGCCGACGATCGCGAGCTGCTGCGACCAGCGCAGCGTCGCGCGGTGCGCGGCCGAACCGGCGTCGCCGACGTCGACGCCGATCAGCGCCGCCACCCGCTGCGGGTGGCGGCGCTGGTACGCGTAGCCGAACACGCAGCCCCAGTCGTGCAGCAGCAGCACCACCGGACGATCGGGGCTGACCGCGTCGACCACGCGCGCGAGGAACTCGACGATCGCGTCCAGCGACGGCGCGCGGCGCGGCCGTGCGACGTCGAAGCCGGGCAGCGTGAAGCGCACGCAGCGCCAGTGCTCGCGCCAGCGCGCGACCGCTGCGTCCCACAGCCGCAGGGTGTCGGGCCAGCCGTGCACCAGCACGATCGTCGGCTCGCCCGCGCCCTCGATCTGCAGCTCGATGCCGTCGACGGTGATCGCCATGCTCAGGCCGCGGCTGCCGGCAGACCGCGCCGCGGCGCGACTTCGTCGAGAAAGCGCCCGACCTGCTCGAGCGCGGCGCGCGCCTCGCTCAGCTCGGGGTTGAAGATCTGCCAGACGTGGACCATCTGCGGCCAGGTCTGCAGCCGCGCCGGCGAGCCGGCGGCCTGCGCCTTCGCGACCCAACGCTGCGCGTCGTCGTGCAGCATCTCGGCCTCGCTCGCCTGCACCAGCACCGGCGGCAGCCGCGACAACTCGCCCAGCAGCGGCGAGACCAGCGGGTCGCAGGGCCGGATCCGCGTCTGCGCCCAGCTGCCCCACAGCAGCAGCCAGCGCGGCAGCTTCGCCATCCAGCCGAACAGCGGGCCAAGCATCGGGTCGGTGGCGACGTTGCGGCGCATGCTGGGGCTGCCGAGGGTGGCATCGGTCAGCGGCGACAGCGCGACCGCCGCGTCCGGTGCGCGCAGCCCGGCGTCGCGCGCCCAGGCGAGCAGCGCCAGCGTCAGGTTGCCGCCGGCCGAGTCGCCGGCGACGAAGACCGTCGCCGCCGGCGCCGGGCCGTCGGGCCCGTGCGCCAGCAGCCAGCGGTACGCGCGCCGGCAGTCGTCGATGCCGTCGCGGCGGCGGTGCTCGGGCATCAGCCGGTAGTCCAGCGCCAGCACCACCGCGCCGGCGCGCTGCGCCAGCTGCGTGGTCAGCGTGCGGTGGCTGCGCGGGCTGCCGACGCTGAACGCGCCGCCGTGCAGGTACAGCAGCCGCCGCGCCGGATCGGCGCCCGCGGCCAGCACCCACTCGCCGCGCACGCCGCCGGCGTCGACCGGCACGAAGCGCGCGGCGAACCCGCGGTCGGCGAAGAGGCCATCGAGATAGCGTCGCAGCACCGCGTTGCGCCCGCGCAGCGGCACCCCGTCCAGCGCGACGCGCACGCCGGCCAGCGACGCGACCACGCCCTGCAGCTCGGCTGCCGGCGCGTCGGCGCGCGCGAAGCGCTCGGCCACCGGCCGGTCGAAGGCCGCCTGATCCGGGCCCTGAAGCCGCCAGCGCGCGAAGGCCCAGGCCAGCAGCACGAGCAGCACGAGCGCCAGCAGCAGCGCCGGCAAGGTCGAAGTCATCGCAGCGCGATCCGTGCGGAATGAGGTCAGGCCATTCCACCATAGTCCGCAGGCGCAGCCGACGGCCGGCCCGAAGCTGCCGCAGGCCGCGCGCGCTGCCGGGCGCGGCGCCGAGGCCCGAACAGCCGCCGCCAGTGCGGACACTGCGGCCGCGCGCGGCGGCGCGGCCAGCCACCGCGTAGCATGTTCCCCCCACTTTCGAGAACAGGAGCGCAGCGATGGCCAAGGTCACCTTCAAGGGCAACCCCGTTTCACTGGCCGGCAACCTGCCGGCGGTCGGCAGCCAGGCACCGGCGTTCAAGCTGGTCGCCGGCGACCTGTCGGAGCGCGGGCTCGGCGACTTCGCCGGCAAGCGCAAGGTGCTGAACATCTTCCCGAGCATCGACACGCCGGTGTGCGCGGCGTCGGTGCGCCACTTCAACCAGGACGCGGCGAGCCTGGCGAACACCGCGGTACTGTGCATCTCGGCCGACCTGCCGTTCGCGCAGGGGCGCTTCTGCGGCGCCGAGGGCATCAAGAACGTGACCATGCTGTCGACGCTGCGCGGCAGCCAGTTCCTGCGCGACTACGGCGTCGCGATCGACGCCGGCCCGCTGGCCGGCCTGGCGGCGCGTGCGGTGGTCGTGGTCGACGAGCACGACAAGGTGCGCTACGCGCAGCTGGTGCCCGAGATCGGCCAGGAGCCGGACTACGCGGCAGCGCTGGCCGCGCTGCGCTGATCTTCGCTTCCGGGCGGCGCCGGCGCCACCGGTGCGACCCTGCAGGCGCCGGCCAGCCGCGTCAGCGGCGGCTGCACGCGACCTTGTGCAGCAGCTCGATCAGGATCGCGCGCTCGCCGGCCGTCAGGTCGGCGAACTCGGCGCGCTCGCCGGCGAGCAGCTGGCGCGTCGCCTTGTCGGCGAGCTCGCCGCCCCGTGCGGTCACGCGCAGCTGCTGCGCGCGGCGGTCGGTGGTGCTCGCCTGCCGCTGCACCAGGCCGCGCTTCTCGAGGCGGTCGATCCACATCGAGATGTTGGGTGCGGTAACCCCCAGCGCCTTGGCCAGGCGTGACGACGAGCCGTCGGGGTTCTCCTTGACCAGCGTGAGGATCGTGTACTCGACCGGCCGCAGGTCGTAGACCTCACCCACGCGCTGCGCGAACACCGCCGACGCCGCGATCGTCGCCTGCGCGAGCTGGTAGCCGAGCACCTGCTGCAGCTTGGCCTCGTCCAGGCCGCCGGCCGGCGTGACGTCGCTGCGTGCGCTGCGGTGCTGGGGCATGGCGGGAATTGTGCCGCCGCCAGCGCGCTCAGGGCGTTGCCAGCGCCCACTCGCCGTTCTTGACCACGAGCATCACGCCGGTCTCGTTGGTGTAGCCCCAGTGGTTGTCCTTGGTCCAGTTCATCACGCCGTGCGAGAAGACGGTGCGCCCCATGTTCTCCATCGCGTCGCGCAGCGCCAGCCGGAACTCGGGCGTGCCCGGCTTGGCCTTCTGCAGCGCCACCGGAATGATCTTCTCGAGCACGATCATCGTGTCGTACGAGTGGCCGGCGAACTGGTTCGCCTGGCCGTCGCCGTAGGCCTTCTCGTAGCGCTCCTCGAAGTCCAGCGCGGCCGCCTTGCTCGGGTGCGAATCGGGCAGCAGCTTGCCGACCACCGCCGGGCCGGAGACCACGTAGGTGCCCTCGGCGGCCTTGCCGGCGACGCGCATCAGGTCCTTGGTCGCGGCGGCGTGGGTCTGGAAGATCTTGCCCTTGAAGCCGCGCTCGACGATCGCGAGCTGCGGCATCGCGGCCCCCGAGCCCGACGCGACGATCAGGATCGCATCGGGGTTGGCCCCGACCAGCTTGATCGCCTGCGCGGTGACGCTGGTGTCGGTGCGCGCGAAACGCTCGGTCGCCACCAGCTTGATCCCCGCCTTCTCAGCCAGCGGGGTGAAGGCCTTCAGCCACAGCTCGCCGTAGGCATCGGTGTAGCCGAGGAAGCCGACCGTCTTGATGCCGGCCTTCTTCATGAACTCGACCATCGCGTAGGCCATCACGTCGTTGCTCTGCGGCAGGCGGAACACCCACTCGGCCTCGGCGGGCGGCACCGCCACCGGCGACGCGGCGAGCTGCACCGTCTTCGCTTCGGCGGCAACCTGGGCCATCGCGCCGGCCACCGGGGTCAGGCTCGAGCCGATGATCATGTCGACGTGGTCCTTGGTGACGAAGCGGCGCGCGTTGTTCACGCCCTTGCCCGGGTCGGAGGCGTCGTCGGCGATGATCAGGTTGACCTTCTCGCCGGCGATCACCGGCGTGCCGAGCAGCTTG
>CAZKCJ010000250.1:0-1330 GCA_964550885.1 uncultured Rubrivivax sp.
TCACGCTAGACCTGCAGCCGCCGGCCGAGGCGACGCCCGCCGCCGAAGAGCTGGCCTTCGAGCTGGACCTGGACGAACCGGCAGCGGCCGAAGCCGCGCCGGCGCCGAGCGGGGCCGTGGCGCCGCCGGATCTGGACGAGGCCGGGCAGCTGCGCCCCGACTTCGCACCGACGATGGCCTTCGACGATCCGGCCGACGCCGGCTTCGAGCCGGTCGATGCGGCGCGGCTGGCCGACGCGCTGCCCGCGGTGACCACGCCGGTCGAGCTGGACCTGGCCGTGCCCGAAGAGGAGCCGTACAAGCAGATCGGCGACCTGCGCATCGGCATCCCGCTGTTCAACATCTACCTGAACGAGGCCGACGAGCTGTCGCGCCACCTGTGCACCGACCTGGCCGAGTGGGGCCTGGAGTCGGCGCAACGCCCGGTCGACGAGGCCACGATCGCGCTGGCGCACAAGCTGGCCGGCAGTTCGGCCACCGTCGGCTACGCCGAGCTGTCCTCGCTGGCCAGGGCGCTCGAACACGCGCTGACGCGCTCGCGTCGCAACGGTCGCGCCAGCCCCGGGGAGCCTGAACTGTTCAGCGACGTCGCCGATGAGATTCGCCAGCTGCTGCACCAGTTCGCGGCCGGCTTCCTGCGCCGGGTGCCGCCGCAGCTGCGCCGGCGGCTCGAGCAGCACACGCCCGACCCGACCGCCGCCGAGCCCGCGCCCGCCGCGGCGCCGGCCGGCGCCGCGGCCTGGCCCGACGACGCGCTGCCGCTGGTCGAAGAGACCGACTGGCCCGCCGAGCTGCCGCCGCTGCCCGCGGCCGCCAGCCAGGCGGCGCCCGCGGACGCGGCCGCCGTCGACGCCGCGGCGCCGGTTGACGAGGCGGCCGCTGTGGACGCGGCTGCTGCGGACGACGACCTGCCCGGCCAGACGGTGCTGACCGCCTTCGCCGACCAGCCGATCGCATCGGCCGACGCGGTGCACGCGGCGGCCGATGCGCTCGACGACGAGCAGGACCTGGACGCGCTCGACGCGGTCGACGACGACCTGTTCCCGATCTTCCGTGAAGAGGGCGAAGAGCTGCTGCCGCAGCTGCAGGCGCGGATGCGCGAGTGGATGCGCCGCCCGAGCGACGCGTCGGCGGCGGCCGCGTGCATGCGCACGCTGCACACCTTCAAGGGCGGTGCGCGGCTGGCCGGCGCGATGCGCCTGGGCGAGATGGCGCACCGGCTCGAGACCGCGATCGAACACCTGCTCGCGCGCGGCGGCATCGCCAGCGCCGACGTCGAGGCGCTGCTCGCGCGGGTCGACACGATCGCCACCGGTTTCGAGCAGCTCGG
>CAZKCJ010000250.1:1340-4689 GCA_964550885.1 uncultured Rubrivivax sp.
GACGCGGACGTGCCGCCGCCACTGACCGTATCGGCGGCAGCGGCCGCAGCGCCGGCCGCCACCGCGGCCCCCGCGCCGGTGTCCGCCCCGGCGGCGCTGCCGCCGTCGGCTGCCGATCTGCCGGCGGCGCCTGCGGCCGAGGCAGCCAGGCCCGCCGAGGTCGCCAGTGCGGCGGCCGCCGCGCCGGCAAGCGCGGCGATGCCGCCACCGGCCGCGCCGCCGCGCGCATCCGGTGCGGCGGCGATCGACCCGATCGACTGGGGCCGCTTCGCCGGCCCGGCGGCGACGGCGCTGCCGCTGGCCCCGGTCGACAAGGCGGCCGGCAGCCAGGGCGCGGTGCGCGTGCGCGCGCCGCTGCTGGACCGGCTGGTCAACCAGGCGGGCGAGGTCAGCATCACGCGCGCGCGGATCGAGAGCGACGTCGGCCAGATCAAGGGCTCGCTGACCGACCTGACCGAGAACCTCGAGCGGCTGCGCCACCAGCTGCGCGACCTGGAACTGCAGGCCGAGTCGCAGATCGCCTCGCGGCTGGAGGCCGCCAAGGCCTCGGCCGAGGGCTTCGACCCGCTCGAGATGGACCGCTTCACGCGCTTCCAGGAACTCACGCGGATGATGGCCGAGTCGGTCAACGACGTCGCCACCGTGCACCGCGGCCTGCAGCGCAGCCTGCAGGCGACCGAGGACGAGCTGGCGTCGCAGGCACGGCTGACCCGCGACCTGCAGGACGACCTGCTGCGCACCCGCATGGTCGAGTTCGAGAGCCTGGCCGACCGGCTGTACCGGGTGGTGCGCCAGGCGGCCAAGGAGACCGGCAAGCAGGTGCGGCTGGACATCGTCGGCGGCGCGATCGAAGTCGACCGCGGCGTGCTCGAGCGCATGACCGGGCCCTTCGAGCACCTGCTGCGCAACAGCGTCGCGCACGGCATCGAGCCGCCGGCGCAGCGCAGCGCCGCCGGCAAGGACCCGACCGGCCGGATCACGATCGGCCTGGCGCAGGAAGGCAACGAGGTCACGGTCGAGTTCCGCGACGACGGCGCCGGGCTGAACCTGGAGCGCATCCGCGCGCGCGGCGTCGCGCAGGGGCTGCTCGCGGCCGACGCGCAGCCCAGCGCCGGCGAGCTCGCCAACCTGGTGTTCGAGCCGGGCTTCTCGACCGTCGACAACGTGTCGGAGCTGGCCGGTCGCGGCGTCGGCATGGACGTGGTGCGCGCCGAGGTCAACGCGATGGGCGGGCGGATCGAGACCGCGACCGCCGCCGGCCAGGGCGCGAGCTTCAGGCTGGTGCTGCCGCTGACCACCGCAGTCACGCAGGTGGTGATGCTGCGTTGCGGCGAGCTGAGCGTGGCGGTGCCGTCGACGCTGGTCGAGCAGGTGCGGCGGCTGCCGGCCGAGGAGGTCGAGCAGGCCTACGCCGGCGGCCGTTACCCGCTGGGCGACGTGAAGCTGCCGTTCTTCTGGCTCGGCGCGCTGCTGCAGGCCGGCGCGCGCGGGCCGACCGCGGCGCGCACGCAGACGGTGGTGATCGTGCACAGCACCGCGCAGCGGGTCGCGGTGCACGTCGACGAGGTCGTCGGCAACCAGGAAGTGGTGGTCAAGAACCTGGGCCCGCAGCTGTCGCGGCTGCCGGGGCTGGCCGGGATCACGCTGCTGCCGTCGGGCGCGGTCGCGCTGATCTACAACCCGGTGGCGCTGGCGGCCACCTACGGCGAGCACGCGCGCGCGCGGCTGCGCGCGCAGCCGGCCGGCGTCGAGCCGCAGGACGCGGCGGCGGCCGAGGCGCGGGCACCGCTGGTGCTGGTGGTCGACGACTCGCTGACCGTGCGCCGCGTGACCCAGCGGCTGCTCGTGCGCGAAGGCTACCGGGTGGCGCTGGCCAAGGACGGGCTGGACGCGCTCGACCGGCTCAACGAGGAGCTGCCGGCGGTGGTGCTGTCCGACATCGAGATGCCGCGCATGGACGGCTTCGACCTGGTGCGCAACCTGCGCGCCGACGCGCGGCTGGCGGCGCTGCCGGTGATCATGATCACCTCGCGGATCGCGCAGAAGCACCGCGACTACGCGGCCGAGCTCGGCGTCAACCACTACCTCGGCAAGCCCTACGCCGAAGAGGAGCTGCTGGCGCTGGTGGCGCGCTACGCGCACGCCGCGGCGACGGTCTGAGCGCGGCGCGCGCGGCCGCCCCGCGACGCTGCCGCCACGTCGGTGCCGCTCCCGGCGCACGCGCGCCAGCGGGCCGGCCGCGTTGCGCGCGGCACAGGCGCTGGACCTAGAATGAAGGCATGGGTGCGACCAGCTCCTTGAACCTCGCGAACCAGTTCCTGATCGCGATGCCGGGCATGCTCGACGACAACTTCGCGGGCACCGTGGTCTACGTGTGCGAGCACAGCGACAAGGGCGCGCTCGGGCTGGTGATCAACAAGCCGATCGACATCGACCTGAAGAGCCTGTTCGACAAGGTCGAGCTCGAGCTGCGACGCGAGGAACTGGGCCGCCAGCCGGTGTTCTTCGGCGGCCCGGTGCAGACCGAGCGCGGCTTCGTGCTGCACGAGAAGCTGGCCGACGACGCGATCCGCTTCAGCTCGACGCTGTCGGTGCCCGGCGGGCTGGAGATGACCACCAGCAAGGACGTGCTCGAGGCGCTGGCCACCGGCGACGGCCCGAAGCGGATCCTGATCACGCTCGGCTACAGCGGCTGGTCGCCCGGGCAGCTCGAGGACGAGCTGTCGCGCAACGGCTGGCTGACCGTCGACGCCGATCCGGCGATCATCTTCGACACCCCGGTCGAGCAACGCTACGAGCGCGCGCTGGCGCTGCTCGGCTTCGACCCGCGGATGCTGTCGCAGCAGGCCGGCCACGCATGACCGGCCGGCCGCTGGCGCCTGCGCGGCCGGCGTCGGGCAGCTCGCCCACTTTCCTCGCCTTCGACTACGGCCAGCGGCGCGTCGGCGTCGCCGTCGGCAACGCGCTGCTGCGCCAGGCGCAGCCGCTGCGCACGCTGACCCAGGCCGGCGCGGCGCGGCTGGACGCAATCGCCGCGCTGCTGCGCGAGTGGCAGCCGGCGGCGCTGGTGGTCGGCGTGCCGCTTCACCCGGACGGCGCCGCGCATCTGAACACCGCGCACGCGCGGCGTTTCGGCCGGCAGCTGCACGGCCGCTTCGGCCTGCCGGTGATCGAGGTCGACGAGCGCTACTCCACGGTCGAGGCGCGCGCGCGCGGCGCGGTCGACGCGGACGCCGGCGCTGCCGCGGTGATCCTCGAGCAGTACCTGCGCAGCCTGCCGTGAGCGCGCCGGGCCGCTCCCCAGCGCTCACCCCGCAGCGCGCAGCGCGAAGGGGGCCGGTCCACGCGC
>CAZKCJ010000251.1:0-908 GCA_964550885.1 uncultured Rubrivivax sp.
ACGACGGCGTCGCGCGCAACAACAAGACCGCCGCCGAGATCGCGCTCACCGCGCGGCGTGCGGCGCTGCGCCTGCGCGACGACTACGGCATGCCGCTGCACGACATCTACATCGACCTGTCGGTGTCGGCGGTGATCGCCGACACCGAGGGCCTGAGCCGCGCGACGCTGGATGCGGTCAAGCTGATCGGCACCGACCCCGAGCTGCAGGGGCTGCACATGATGGGCGGGTTGTCCAACATCGGCCAGCAGCTGCCGGCCAAGGCCGCCGACGGCTCGGACCTGAAGCACCAGCTGGAGAACGCGTTCCTGACGCTGGCGGTGCCGCACGGCTTCGACACCGTGCTGGGCACGCCGTGGCGCGGCTACGAGCAGCTGCCCGAGGACAACCACGTGCTCGCGACCTACCGCCACTTCCTCGAGCAGACCGGCACCAACGCGCTGCGCGCGGTGCGCAAGTTCTACCGGGCCTGAAGGGCGATGGCGAGCTCGCAGCAGCGCTGCGCCGGCAGCATCGATGCCGGCGCGCTGCGGCCCCGCCTGCGAAGAAGGCCCGCGGTGCAAGCACCCGACCGCTGCTGACCACCCCGTTCCCATCGCTGCCGCGCCTGCGGCGACCACTGTGACCACCCCAGGAGACAAACCGATGAAGCCGAGTCCTAGATTCAAGCTGCTGACCATGCTGCAGGCCACGGTCGCCGCGGCGCTGGTGCTGGCCGTACCGGCGCGGGCCGACATCAACGTCGGCGTGGTGCTGTCGCTGACCGGCCCGGCCGCGTCGCTTGGCATTCCGGAGGAGAACGCGCTGAAGCTGTGGCCGCGCGAGCTGGGCGGGCAGAAGGCGCGCTTCATCGTGCTCAACGACAACTCCGACACCAACGCGGCCACGCAGGCGACGCAGCGGCTGAT
>CAZKCJ010000251.1:918-3068 GCA_964550885.1 uncultured Rubrivivax sp.
GGCTGATCAGCGAGCACAACGTCGACGTGATCCTCGGCTCGTCGGTGACGCCGGTGTCGATGGCGGTGGTGCAGGTGGCCGGCACCGCCGGCGTGCCGGTGATCTCGATGGCCGGCGGCAACGCGATCGTGCTGCCGCAGGACGGCCCGCGCAAGTGGGCGTTCAAGCTGTCGCCCACCGAGACGATCTCCGCGACCATGGTGCTGAACCATCTGCTCCAGCGCGGCGGCAAGACGATGGCGGCGATGGTGCTGGCCAACAGCTACGGCGAGGGCTTCCTGAAGGTTACGCAGGAGGTGGCTGCTGCCAAGGGCGTGAAGCTGGTCGCGGTCGAGAAGTACGCGGCCAACGACGCCAGCGTCACCGCGCAGGTCGCCAAGCTGATGGCGGCCAACCCGGACGCGGTCTACGTGCTCAGCGCCGGCACCGCGGGCGCGACGCCGCAGATCGAGCTGGCCAAGCGCGGCTACAAGGGCGCGGTCTACCAGACCCAGGGGGTCGCGAACAACGACTACCTGCGGGTCGGCGGCAAGGACCTCGAAGGCACCTACATGACGGTGGCGCCGGTGCTGGTCGCCGACCAGCTGCCCGACGGCAATCCGGTGAAGAAGCCCGGCGTCGCCTTCCTGCAGGGCTACGAAGGCAAGTACGGTGCCGGCACGCGCTCGCTGTTCGGCGCGACGATGTGGGACGGCCTGCTGATCCTCGACCACGCGGTCGCCAAGGTCGGCAACAGCGCCCAGCCGGGCACGCCGCAGTACCGCGCCGCGCTGCGCGACGCGATCGAGGCGACCAAGGAGTTCGTGGCCTCGCAGGGCGTGTTCAACATGTCGCCCGCCGACCACAACGGCGTGGACCAGCGCAGCCAGGTCATGGTCCGGATCGAAGGCGGCGCGTGGAAGCTGCAGCCCTGATGGCTGCGGCGTTGGTTGCGATGGACCGGAGTCGACTCGAAGGCCGAACTCGCCCTGGGCACGGGGTGTGCGGGCTAGCGCTTCATCGAGCAGGGCGGCACCCTCGCGCAGTGCTGCGTGCGAGAGTGCTGCACGACCCGAGCGCGACGGGCCGCCCCTGGGGTCTTGGCTGCAGCGCACGGCGCGGGAGGGCAGGCGAGTGAAGGAGCATTCCGCAGACCGCTTCGCGCTCGTCGTCGACGCCTGGTTCGACGGCGAGCGGCGCCAACCGGGGCCGGCGACGCTGCAGGTCGAGGACGGCCGGCTGGCCGCGGTCACGCCGGGCGACCATGGCGCGGCGCTCGCCGCGCAGGGCTGGCGCATCGAGCGCGGCGCCTTCGTGCTGCCCGGGCTGGTCGACGCGCACGTGCACCTGTTCCTCGACGGCGCGCCGACCGACGGCAGGCAACGCGCCGAGCACCTGAAGCGCCCGACCGACGAGCTGATCGACGCGGCGCGCCGCAGCGCGCGCCAGGCGCTGCAGTGCGGGGTCACGCTGGTGCGCGACGCCGGCGACCGCCACGGCATCAACCACCTGATCCGCGACGAGGCGCGCCAGCCCGGCAGCGGCCTCGCGCAGGTGCGCTCGGCCGGGCTCGGGGTCAAGCGCGCGAAGCGTTACGGCGCGTTCATGGCCACCGACGTCGGCGACGCCGCCAGCATCGAAGCCGAGGTGCGGCGCCTAAGCGCCGACAACGACGAGCTCAAGCTGATCCTGACCGGGATCATCGACTTCGACGCTGGCGCGGTCACCGACGAGCCGCAGTTCGCGCTGGACGAAGCCGCGCTGGTGGTGCGCGCCGCGCACGCCTGCGGCCGGCGGGTGATGGCGCACTGCAGCGGGCCCAAGGGGCTGGCGGTCGCGGTCGGCGCCGGCGTCGACTCGGTCGAGCACGGCTTCTTCATGGATCGGCACACGCTCGCGCGGATGCGCGACGCCGACCTCGCCTGGACGCCGACCTTCTGCCCGGTGCACTTCCAGTGGGCGCACCCCGAGGCGGTCGGCTGGTCGGCGGCGACGGTGGGCAACCTGCGGCGCATCCTCGACGAGCACGCGCGCAGCCTGCGCGACGCGCACGCGCTGGGCGTGCGTCTGCTGCTGGGCACCGACGCCGGCAGCATGGGGGTTGAGCACGGGCACGCGGTGGTCGACGAGCTCGAGCGCTTCGTCGAAGCCGGCCTGCCGCTGGAGGCGGC
>CAZKCJ010000251.1:3078-4664 GCA_964550885.1 uncultured Rubrivivax sp.
GATGCGGCGCTGCGCGCGGCGACCTCCGCGCCGCGCGCGCACTTCGGCCAGGCGCAGCCGCGGCTGGAAGGCGGCGCGGCCTTCGACGCGCTGCTGCTCGCGCAGGACCCGGCACGGCAGCTGCAGGCGCTGCGCCGCCCGCAGACCATCTGGGTGCAAGGCGTGCGACAGGAAGCGCCGGTATGACTGCCACAGTACTCGACGGCAAGGCGATCGCGGAGCAACTGCGAGCCGGCTTCGCTGCGCGCGTGGCCCGGCTCAAGGCGGCCGGCGTGCGACCGGCCTTGGCGGTGATCTTGGTCGGGGACGACCCGGCGTCGCAGGTCTACGTGCGCAACAAGGGACAGGCCTGTGAGGCGCTGGGCATGCGATCGGACCACTTCGCTTTCGCATCCGACGCCACACAGCAGGCGGTGCTCGATCGCATCGCCGCGCTCAACGCCGACCCCGAGATCGACGGCATTCTGGTGCAGCTGCCGCTGCCCAGGCAGTTCGATGAGTCGCAAGTCGTCGAGGCGGTCGCCGCCGCAAAGGATGTCGATGGTTTCCACCGCGACAACGTCGGCGCGCTGGCCCAGGGTCGCCCGCGCTTCGTGCCGTGTACGCCCCGTGGCGTGATCGCGATTCTCGACCACGCCGGCGTCGAACTGCGGGGCAAGGACGCGGTGGTCATCGGCCGCTCGAACATCGTGGGCAAGCCGATGGCGCAACTGCTGCTCGCGCGCGACGCGACCGTGACCGTGTGCCACTCGCGCACCGCCGACCTCGCGGCGCACACTCGTCGCGCCGACATTCTGGTCGTCGCCGCCGGCCGGCCGAGGATGATCGGCGCGGCGATGATCAAGCCGGGCGCGGTCGTGATCGATGTCGGCATCCACCGGGATCGCGCCGGCAAGCTGTGCGGCGACGTCGACTACGACGCCTGCCGCGAGGTCGCCTCGATGATCACGCCGGTGCCGGGCGGAGTCGGCCCACTGACGATCACGATGCTGCTCGCGAACACGCTCGACGCCGCCGAACGCCGCGCGGTGCGCGGCTGACACGCGCATGCTCGCGCTGCGCAGGTGGTCGGTGCGGCACGCGCGCGGGCTGCGCCGCGTGTACGAGGGCTTCGCGCGGCTCGCGCCGGTGTTCGCGCCGCTGCTGCGGCTGCTGGGCTCGCGCCGCAGCGAAGCGCTGCTGTACCCGGTCGAGCGCAGCGCCAAGCAGTTGATGTTCGACTGCCAGCAGTGCGGGCAGTGCGTGCTCTCGGCCACCGGCATGGCCTGCCCGATGAACTGCCCGAAGCAGATGCGCAACGGCCCCTGCGGCGGCGTGCGCGCCGACGGCGGCTGCGAGGTCAAGCCCGAGATGCGCTGCGTGTGGGTCGAGGCCACCGCCGGCACCAGGCGGATCACGGGCGATGCGGTCGCGCGGCCGACGCCGCTGCTGCCGGCGCTGGACCGGCGCCTGGCCGTCGGGGCCTTCCTGCTGTCGTCCCATGCGATCGCCGCGGCCGCCATGTGGCAGCTACCCACCGTTGGCTCATGCATCGCGGCAGGCCTGGGGGCGGGCTGGATGGGGACGGCGGCGGCGGGCCTCATCGG
>CAZKCJ010000252.1:0-1568 GCA_964550885.1 uncultured Rubrivivax sp.
GCCCTCGGCGCACCGGCCTACGGCCCACCCAGACAAGCCGGGAACTGGGTCTGCGAGCCGGATCCGGTGGTGTGGCCATCGGCTCCGAACTGCAGCTGGAACCACAGGCACTGCGTGTTCTGGTAGTGGTAGGACCAGACCTGAGCGCCTGACCAGCCGACCGACATGATCTCGGACGGCTGGCCCAGGGTCGCCCGCACCTGATCGGCGCTCATCCCCGCGGTGATCGTGCCGAAGGTCGCCGGGGTCAGCACCTGCGTGGACGCCACCAGCCGGCCGCCCGCATCGACGTCGAGCATGTAGGTGAACGGCCCGTTACCGCGGTACTCCAGCCGCTGCCCGCCGCCCGGCAGCGGGTGGGTCGCCACCGGCGCGCCCAGCTGGGCTTGGATCTGCGCAGTCGGGGTCCCGGGCTTCAAGCTGCCGGGGCTCACTGCCGCACAACCCGCGAACGCGACGACGATCGCCGCCAGCCAAGGCCTGAACATGGAAGCCTCCTCGGTTCGCTCAGGCTTCGACCAGTTCGAAGCCGGTGGTGATCGTCGCGGTCTTGCCGAGCATCGCGCTGGCCGAGCAGTACTTGTCGTGCGACAGCTGGATCGCCCGCGCCACGACCGCTTCGCTCAGGCCCTTGCCGCTGACGGTGAACTGCAGGTGGATGCGGGTGAACACCTTGGGCTCGGTCTGCGCCCGCTCGGCCTCGATCCGCACCGTGCAGCCGCTGACCGCGTGGCGGCCGCGCTGCAGGATCAGCACCACGTCGTAGGCGGCGCAGCCGCCGGTCGCAGCGAGCATCGCCTCCAGCGGTCGCGGCGCCAGGTTGCGGCCGCCACCGTCGGGCGAGCCGTCCATCGTCAGCAGATGGCCGCTGCCGGTCTCGGCGACGAAGGCCATGCCGGCTTCGCCGTGCCAGCGCACCGTGCAGTGCATCGCGTCTCGCCCCCCCGCCATCTTCTGTCTGCGCCGCGCGCGCCGCACCCGGGCGCGATTCACGGTCGGGACCAGCAGGGATTGTGCATGAGCCGCCCCTGCGCCTGGGGCGAGCACTCTATTTCGGCCCATCGGCAACGGTGCGATGTTGCGACGCAGCATCCGCGCTGCTAGACTGCGCTTTATCGGGTGCCCGCGCGCATCCGGCCGCTTGTCTCCTCCACCTTCCCAAAGGGTGGGTTCAGCCCAAGGCAGCAATGCCTTGGGCTCTTTTCGTCTGGGCGGCGGTCAGCCGGATGGCGGGTCTTATGATCCGCGTCCCCGAGATTCCCGGCCGAGCGGCCGTGCGCGGCGCTGTGGCACGGCGATGCGCGTTGCGCCGCCCGCCGGTTCCGCGCAGCCGCCCGCGATGAAGCCCCGCCCTCCACCCGCCGCGCGCCCCGGCGCCCAGCCAGCGCGGCCGCGCCGCCGGCCGGACCTGTCGGCGTACCTGCAGAAGATCCTGACCGCGCGCGTCTACGACGTCGCCGTCGAGACCGGCCTGGAGCCGGCGCCCGGGCTGTCGCGCCGGCTCGGCAACCACGTGCTGCTCAAGCGCGAGGACCAGCAGCCGGTGTTCAGCTTCAAGCTGCGCGGCG
>CAZKCJ010000252.1:1668-4616 GCA_964550885.1 uncultured Rubrivivax sp.
GTGCTGCTCAAGCGCGAGGACCAGCAGCCGGTGTTCAGCTTCAAGCTGCGCGGCGCGTACAACAAGATGGCGAACCTGCCGCCCGACGCGCTGCGGCGCGGCGTGATCTGCGCGTCGGCCGGCAACCACGCGCAGGGGGTCGCGCTGAGCGCACGGCGGCTCGGCTGCCGCGCGGTGATCGTGATGCCGGTGACCACGCCGCGGGTGAAGATCGACGCGGTGCACGCGCTCGGCGCCGAGATCGTGCTGCACGGCGACAGCTACTCCGACGCCTACGCGCACGCGCTCGGCCTGGAGCAGGCGCAGGGGCTGAACTTCGTGCACCCGTTCGACGACGCCGACGTGATCGCCGGCCAGGGCACGATCGCGATGGAGATCCTGCGCCAGCACCAGGGGCCGATCGACGCGGTCTTCGTCGCGATCGGCGGCGGCGGGCTGATTGCCGGTGTCGCCGCCTACATCAAGGCGGTGCGGCCGCAGATCCGGGTGATCGGCGTGCAGACCGTGGACTCCGACGCGATGCTGCAGTCGGTGCGCGCCGGCCGCCGGGTGGTGCTGCCCGACGTCGGCCTGTTCGCCGACGGCACCGCGGTCAAGCAGGTCGGCGCCGAGACCTTCCGGCTCGCACGCGCGCTGGTCGACGACTTCGTCGTCGTCGACACCGACGCGATCTGCGCGGCGATCAAGGACGTGTTCCACGACACGCGCAGCGTGCTCGAGCCCTCGGGCGCGGTCGGCGTGGCCGCGATGAAGCAGTACGCGCAGGCCAACAAGCTCAAGGGCCGCACGCTGGTGGCGATCACCAGCGGCGCGAACCTGAACTTCGACCGGCTGCGCTTCGTCGCCGAGCGCGCCGAGATCGGCGAGCGCCGCGAAGCGCTGTTCGCGGTGACGATCCCCGAGGAGCGCGGCTCCTTCCGGCGCTTCTGCGAGCTGATCGGCACGACGGCCAACCCGCGCCAGGTGACCGAGTTCAACTACCGGATCGCCGACGCGCGCGTCGCCCACGTGTTCGTCGGCCTGACGATCCACAGCCGCGACGAGACCGAGCGCCTCGCCCGCAACCTGGTGCGCCATGGCTTCCCGACGGTGGACCTGAGCGACGACGAGCTCGCCAAGGAGCACGTGCGCCACATGGTCGGCGGGCACTCGCCGCTGGCCCGCGACGAGCGGCTGTTCCGCTTCGACTTCCCCGAGCGGCCGGGCGCGCTGATGCGCTTCCTGTCGTCGATGCACCCGAGCTGGAACATCAGCCTGTTCCACTACCGCAACCAGGGCGCCGACTACGGCCGCATCCTCGTCGGCATCCAGGTGCCGCCGGCCGACCGCGCCGCGTTCTGCGCGTTCCTGCGAACGCTCGCCTACCCGTACGTCGAAGAGACCGACAACCCGGTCTACCGGCTGTTCCTGAGCGCGCAGCCGGCGCCGGCCTGAGCGCGCGGGCCGGCTGGCCCGGCGCCACGCGCCGACGACCCCGCGCCGGCGATCCCTGCTGCGGCCCGGCCGGTGCGCCCGGCCGGTGCGCCCGGCCTGTGCGCCCGCGGCTGCGCCTACACTGCGCCGATGGCCGTCAGCCGCTCGCTCATCGCCCCGACCTCGAACCCGCTGCTCGAGCGCTCGCTGCTCGAGAAGCTGCAGTTGCGCGCCGGCACCGCCGGGCGGCTGGGCGAGCTCGAGCCGCTGGCGGTGCGGCTCGGGCTGATGCAGAACACGCTGAAGCCGCGCTTTCGCGATCCGCAGATCGTGCTGTTCGCGGCCGACCACGGCCTGGCCGTCGACGGCGTCGCCGAAGCTGGTCGCGCAGGCACCGCCGAACAGGTTGCGAACCTGCTCGCTGGCCGGCTGCCGCTGGCGGTGTTCGCCCGCATCCAGCAGATCGGGCTGACCGTGGTCGACGCCGGCGTCGCCGACAACCTGCCGGCGCACGAGCGGCTGCTGATGCGCAAGATCGCCCACGGCACGCGCAACGCGCGACTGTCGACCGCGATGACGCTGGAGCAGGCGCACGCGGCGATGCGCGCAGGCATGGAGATCGGCGACACGCTGCGCGGCAACCTGCTGATCTGCGCCGGCCTGGGGGTGGGCTCCGAGCTCAGCGCCGCGCTGGTGCTGTCGCGGCTGACCGATTCGTCGGTACGCGAGCTGCTGGTGTCGGGGCCGCAGATGGACGCCGACGTGCTCGCCCACCTGATGGTGGTCGCGCAGGGCGCGCAGGGACGCCACCGCGAGGTGGTCGAGCCGGTCGAGGTGCTGGCCGCGTTCGGCGGCCTCGAGATCGCGATGATGGTCGGCGTGATGCTGGTCGCGGCCAGCAAGCGCCACCTGCTGCTGATCGACGGCATGGCCGCCTGCGCGGCGCTGATGCTGGCGTCGCGGATCGCCACCCCGGTCACCGACTACTGCGTGTTCTGCCGCAGCCACGGCCGGCGCGGCCTGGACCGCGCGCTGTACCTGTTTCGCGCGTCGGCGCTGCTCGAGCTCGGCATGGACGCCGCCGACGGCACCGGCGCGACCCTCGCCTGGCCGCTGGTGCGCAGCGCCGCGGCGCTGCTGACCGAGGTCGCCGACGGCGACGACCCCGGCCCGTCGCAGCCGATGGCGATCGACAGCGCGGCCGCCAGGGGCTGAGGCGGGGTCTCGCTGGCCGCTGCCGATGCAGCGCGTCTGGCTTGGGCTGTGCCGCCAGGTGCAGACCCCTCCCGACGCGAAGCGCGCGCCTGCGGCACAGCCGACTGCGGATCGGTCTGCGCGCCGCGGCCTCGGTGGCAGCCTGGCCGTTCGCCCGAGCCCGTGACCCCTCCGGCATCACCCCGGATCGCGCCGCGGCGGTTGCCGCCCGCAAGCGCGGCAGCGGTGCCCGGGGCGCGTCTACCGCGCCGGCGGCGGTGGCGCCGCCGCGCGCGCCGGCGCGCGCGGACGGGCCACCGCGGGCGGCGGTGCCGCGCCGG
>CAZKCJ010000253.1:0-4587 GCA_964550885.1 uncultured Rubrivivax sp.
CAGGGCGGCAAAGGCGCGGTTTTATGTGCTGCATAGCGTGGAACACTGCACTAGTCATCGCGCTTGGGCACGATCAGCTCGCGGTTGCCGTTGGTCGCCATCGCCGACACCAGCCCCGACTTCTCCATCTGCTCGAGCAGCCGCGCGGCGCGGTTGTAGCCGATGCGCAGGTGGCGCTGCACCAGCGAGATCGACGCGCGCCGGTGCTGCAGCACGATCGCCACCGCCTGGTCGTACATCGGGTCGGCCTCGCCGTTGGCGCCGCCGCCCTCGCCGAACAGCGCCGGCTCGCCCTCGCCTTCGAGCACGCCGCCTTCGAGCAGGCCCTCGATGTAGTTGGGCTCGCCCTGCGCGCGCAGGTAGTTGACGACGCGGTGCACCTCGTCGTCGCTGACGAAGGCGCCGTGCACGCGCACCGGCAACCCGGTACCGGCGGCCAGGTACAGCATGTCGCCCTGGCCGAGCAGCGCCTCGGCGCCCATCTGGTCGAGGATGGTGCGGCTGTCGATCTTGCTCGCCACCTGGAAGGCGATGCGCGTCGGGATGTTGGCCTTGATCAGCCCGGTGATCACGTCCACGCTCGGCCGCTGCGTGGCCAGCACCAGGTGGATGCCGCAGGCGCGCGCCTTCTGCGCCAGGCGCGCGATCAGCTCCTCGATCTTCTTGCCGACGACCATCATCAGGTCGGCGAGCTCGTCGATCACCACCGCGATGTTCGGCAGCCGCTCCAGCGGCTCGGGTGCCTCGGGCGTCAGGCTGAAGGGGTTGGGCAGGGTCTCGCCGCGCTCGGCCGCCTCGGCCACCTTCTTGTTGTAGCCGGCCAGGTTGCGCACGCCCAGGCGGCTCATCAGGCGGTAGCGCCGCTCCATCTCGGCCACGCACCAGTTCAGCGCGTTGCCGGCCTGCTTCATGTCGGTGACCACCGGGCACAGCAGGTGCGGGATGCCCTCGTAGACGCTCATCTCGAGCATCTTCGGGTCGATCAGGATCAGCCGCACATCCCGCGCCTCGGCCTTGTACAGCAGGCTGAGGATCATCGCGTTGATGCCCACCGACTTGCCCGCGCCGGTGGTGCCGGCCACCAGGCAGTGCGGCATCTTCGCGAGGTCGGCGACCACCGGGTTGCCGACGATGTCCTTGCCCAGCGCGATCGTCAGCAGCGAATGCGCGTCGTTGTAGACGCGCGAGCCCAGCACTTCGGCCAGCCGGATCGTCTGCCGGCGCACGTTCGGCAGCTCCAGCGCCATGTAGTTCTTGCCGGGAATCGTCTCGACCACGCGGATGCTGACCAGCGACAGCGAGCGCGCCAGGTCCTTCGCCAGGTTGACCACCTGCGCGCCCTTGACGCCGACGGCCGGCTCGATCTCGTAGCGCGTGATCACCGGCCCCGGGCTGGCTGCGACCACGCGCACCTCGACGCCGAAATCCTTCAGCTTCTTCTCGATCAGCCGGCTGGTCATCTCCAGCGACTCGGGCGTGACCGACTCGATCCGCGCCGGCGGCGCGTCGAGCAGGTCGACCTGCGGCAGCTTGGTGTCGGCCAGCTCCTTGAACAGCGGCTGCTGGCGCTCGCGCGCGACCCGCTCCGACTTCGGCACCTGCAGCACCTGCGGCTCGATCAGAAGCGGCGCGTGCGGCGCGGCCTCCGCGTGCTCGCGCTGGGCCTCGGCGCCGTGGTCGCGCTCGACCAGCAGCCGCTCGCCGATGCGGCGGTCCTCGTCGCGGGCGCGCCGCTGCCGGCGGCGCTCGAGCTGTTCGTCAACGAAGGTGCCGATCCGCTCGGCCAGCGCCAGCCAGGAAAAGCGCAGCGCCAGCGCGAGCCCCGCAACCAGCAGCACGATCCACAGCACGCCCGAGCCGGTGAAGCCGAGCAGCCGCTGCGCCAGCGGCCCGAGCGTGTAGCCGAGCACGCCGCCGGCGTGGCCGCCGGGCAGGCCGGCCTCCCACTGGTACAGCCGCGACCACTCGAGCGAGCAGCTGGCGGCGAGCAGCAGCGCCAGGCCGATCCAGAACACCCGCCGCGGCAGCCGCGGCGGCAGCGCGTCGGCGGGTGCGTGCAGCATCCGCACCAGCGCCGCGAGCCACGCGCGCAGGCCCACCGGCACCAGCCACCACACCGAGTAGCCGAACAAGAACAGGCCGAGGTCGGCGACCCACGCGCCGACCAGCCCGGCGCCGTTGCGCACCGGCTCGCCGCTGCCCGAGGTCGAGAAGCCCGGGTCGCCGGCGTCGTAGCTGGCCAGCGCCAGCAGCAGCAGCAGCCACAGCAGGCCGCCGAGCGCGAGCAGCGCCTGCCGGCGCAGCCGCGCCGCCGGGGTCGGTGCAGCCGGTGCGGGTGCGGCGGGGGCGCCGCGTATCAGCGTGGCGCCGGCGGCGGCGCCGTCGCCGCGCAGCGATCCGAGCGGAAAGACCATGGCCGCGATTGTGGCCGATCACCCCGGCTGGGCCCGGCCCCGCAAGCGCCGCGCGCGCTGCCGCCATTCACGCGTCGGCACCGCATCGCCCGCGCCGCACGGCCGTGCACAGGCCGCGGTCGGCGCTCAGTCGTTCTGCAGCCGCTCCTTGAGGATCACCGAGCCGTTCTCCTGGGTCTCGATCACGCCGCGCTCCTCCAGGTCCTTCATCACCCGGCTGACCATCTCGCGCGACGCGCCCACCACCTTGGCCATGTCCTGGCGCGAGACCTTGTGGCGGATGATCTTCACGCCCTTGTCCTCCTCGGCCATCTCGAGCAGCGTGCGCGCGACCCCGCCATAGACGCCGAGCAGCGCCAGCGACTCGATCTGCCGGTCGGCGTGGCGCAGCCGGCGCACCAGCCCGCGCAGCACGCCGTAGGCGAGCGTTGAGTTCTCGGGCAGGCAGCGCGCGAAGTCCTGGCGCGCCAGCACCAGCATGTCGGTCTGGACCTCGGCGCGCACCGTCGCCGAGTGCGGCTCGTTGTCGATCAGGCTCATCTCGCCGACGTAGTCGCCGGCCTCGAGCACCGCCAGGATCACCTCGCGGCCGCGGGCGTCGCTGGTCAGCACGCGCGCGCGGCCGTTGAGCAAGATGAACAGCGCGTTGCTCTTGCGCCCCTGCTCGACCACCAGCTCGCCGCGGCGGAAGCGCCGCTTGACCACGGCGTCGGCGATCGCCTGCGCCTGGTCGTTGGTCAGCATCGAGAACAGCGGCACCCGGCGGATCAAATCCAGGTTGGACATCAGCGACATCGGCAGTCCCCTCTCGTCTTGGTTGGTCGGCGTGCCACCCCGGCCGGCGCGGCGCGCTCACTAGAATGGCTTCGCGTGCGGCGCGTATTGTGCCCACGCCCGACGCAGCGGCCAGCCGCAGCGGGCGCTTGGCGCCGGTGCGCGTCGGTTTCGCGCGACGCGCACCCGTCACCCTGCAGCAGCCCCATCGCCATGTCCACCGCGCCGACCCACGCCCGTGTCCTGATCCTCGGCTCCGGCCCGGCCGGCTACACCGCCGCGATCTACGCGGCCCGCGCCAACCTGCAGCCGCTGCTGATCACCGGCATCGCGCAGGGCGGGCAACTGATGACCACCACCGACGTCGACAACTGGCCCGCAGACGTCGACGGCGTGCAGGGCACGGAGCTGATGCAGCGCTTCCAGAAGCACGCCGAGCGCTTCGACGCGAAGATCGTGTTCGACCACGTGAACAAGGTCGACCTGAGCACGCGGCCGCTGCGGCTCAGCGGCGACTCGGGCAGCTACAGCTGCGACGCGCTGATCGTCGCCACCGGCGCGTCGGCCAAGTACCTGGGCCTGCCGAGCGAGCAGGCGTTCATGGGCAAGGGGGTCAGCGCCTGCGCGACCTGCGACGGCTTCTTCTACCGCAACCAGCCGGTATGCGTGGTCGGCGGCGGCAACACCGCGGTCGAGGAGGCGCTGTACCTGGCGAACATCGCGTCCAAGGTGCACCTGATCCACCGCCGCGACAAGTTCCGCGCCGAGCCGATCATGGTCGACAAGCTGATGGCCAAGGCCGCCGCCGGCAAGCTCGAGCTGCACCTGTGGCACACGCTGGACGAGGTGCTCGGCGACGAGCGCGGCGTCAGCGGCGTGCGGTTGCGCTCGACCCAGGACGGCAGCACCCGCGAGCTGGCGGTGCAGGGATGCTTCATCGCGATCGGCCACCAGCCGAACACCGAGCTGTTCCAAGGCCAGCTCGAGATGAAGGACGGCTACCTGCTGACCCGCGGCGGCGCCGACGGGCTGGCGACGATGACCAGCGTCGACGGCGTGTTCGCCGCCGGCGATGTACAGGACCACGTGTACCGGCAGGCGATCACCTCCGCCGGCACCGGCTGCATGGCGGCGCTGGACGCGCAGCGCTACCTCGAGCAGCGCGAACCCTGAGCACGGCAGGCGGCGCGGCCGCGCCGTTGCGCATCGCTATAATCCGCCGCTTCGCCGGCCCGGGGCCGGCAGCGATCATCCGGAGAAGCGTCGATGGCACGCGTGTGTCAAGTCACGGGCAAGGGCCCGACCGTGGGCAACAACGTC
Organism: uncultured Rubrivivax sp.; assembly: GCA_964550885.1. GTDB lineage: Bacteria > Pseudomonadota > Gammaproteobacteria > Burkholderiales > Burkholderiaceae_C > Rubrivivax. The sequence continues at coordinate 4,509 of CAZKCJ010000253.1, forward strand.
TCCCACGCAAACAACAAGACCAAGCGCCGCTGGCTGCCGAACCTGCACTACCGCAGGTTCTGGCTCGAGAGCGAGAACC
>CAZKCJ010000254.1:0-4542 GCA_964550885.1 uncultured Rubrivivax sp.
ACTGTTCATGCGGTCTTGCCAGCGGCACAAAGCGGTCAACTGCCGGAAGTAGGATGATGCACGCGCCGGCTCCGGGTGCGTGCCGCGTGCGAGCGCGGTTGGCCGGGCATCGGCCAGTTCGGCCAGAGCTGCGGGCTGCGGCAGCCGCGGCCCGCGGCGGGGTGCCGGGTGAGGTGCGCCAACGCAAGCGCTGCCGCCAAGCGGCCGGGTACTGCAGGTCGAACGCGCTGCGGACGAGGCCCTGCTCAGCGCCGGCGCAGCACCAGCGTTTCCCAGCCGGCGACCAGCAGCAGCACGGCCGAGCTCAGGCCGGCGAGCTGCACCGCGCTCAGCCAGTGCGCCCGCCCGACGGCGACCAGCGCGATCAGCGCGAGCAGCCCGACGGCGTGCGACAGCGGCGGGGTGCGGCGCTCGTAGCTGACCCACTTGAACAGCATGCAGCCCAGCAGGAACAGCGCCGGGCCGCCGACCAGCGCGAGCACGGCCGCGGTGTCGGCGTGCTCGGGATGGGCCAGCACCATCTCGTCACCGACTGCCGACACGATGATGCCGGCGACGATCGCGATGTGCAGGTACGAGTACGCGATCCGGGCGGTGCGGCCCGGATCGCTGGCGGTGGCGATCCGCTGCGCGGCGTGCTCGGCGCCGGCGTGGAAGTAGATCCACCACATCGCCACGCTGCCGAAGAACGCGGTGGCGAAGGCGGCGGCAGCGGCGGCGGACGCGGGCGCACCGGCGAAGCTCGCGCCGGTGATCAGCAGCGATTCGCCCAGCGCGATGATCACGAACAGCGCGCAGCGCTCGGCCATGTGCGCGCCGTCGATCGCCCAGCCGCTGGTCCGCGATGCGCCCAGGCCCGGCGTCCAGTACAACAGCCACGGGCTGATGAACTCCGCGCCGATCGCACCCAGCCACCAGTACAGCCGCTGCCCGGGCGCGGCGGCGGCGCCCGCGAACCAGGGCAGTGCGGTCAACGCGACCCAGAACAGGTTGCGCTGGAAGTTGCGGCGCCGATGGCGCGGCTGCGCGCGCGCCGCCCACAGCACGAAGCCGCTGCGCAGCGCGTGCATCAGCACGTAGCCGAGCGCGAACGCCCAGGCGCCGGCGGCGAAGGCCGACGGGATCGAGGTGCTGACCACCAGGCCCAGCAGCATCAGCGCGAACAGCAGCAGCCGCACCGCCATGCGCTCGGGGTCCAGCACGTTGGTCGCCCAGGCGGTGTAGTTCCACAGGCTCCACACCGCGAGCAGCAGCAGCAGCGCGTGCACGGCGCCCAGCAGCGTCGGCGTGGCCAGCAGCAGGTGCGACAGCTGGGTGACGGCGAAGACGAAGACCAGGTCGAAGAACAGCTCGACCATGCTGACCTTCGCGGCCGTCGGGTCGCCGCGGTCGCGGAACAGCGACGGCTCGGGCGGCGCGGGATGCGGCATCGGCTGCGGGCGGCAGGCGGCGCGCGGCACGCGGTCCGACCGCGCCGCGGCAAGGGCGGTCAGCCGAAGATCGACTCGGGCAGCAGTGCCGAGACCACGCAGTTCGGCGTGTTCACCAGGTTGCTGACCCGCAGGTCGACCGCGACGCTGCAGATCACGTAGGCCTGGTTGCGGCTGAAGCCGCGCTCCTGCAGCAGCTCGATCATGTGCAGCAGCGCGTTGCGGCAGGCGAGCGTGACGTTGCCGCCGTCGTTCTCGCCGTCGGCGCGCAGCGGCATGCCCATCACCCCCAGCAGGCGCTGCGGCAGCGCGTGCCGCGGATCGGCGTAGTAGTCGCTGCGGCTGAACACCGGCGCCTGGAAGCGGCGCTGCGCGGCCGCGCCGGCGTGCCGGCGAAAGCGCAGGGTCACCGCCGCCCCCATCTCGACCGCGGTCACGCAGACCTCACCGTCGCCCTGCGCGAAGTGCGCGTCGCCGGTGGAGAACAGGCCGCCTTGCGCGTACACCGGCAGGAACAGCTTCGCGCCGCGGGTCAGCTGCTTCACGTCGAAGTTGCCGCCGTTCTCGCGCGGCGGCAGCGTGCGCAGCCCGTGCAGCGCGCAGGCGCCGCCGGGCACCGCGCCGGCCGGGTCGGGCGGCAGGGCCACGCCGCCGCGATCGATCAGCCGCTGCTCGCGCTCGGTCCACTCGCGCAGCTTCGCCGCCGACGGCGCGACCGCCGACACGCCCATGAAGGGCGCGCCCGGGATGCGCACGCCGGGGATCTGCGGCGAAGTCGCCCAGCCGTCGCGGATCGTCCAGTGCACCAGGAAGGGCTCGGTCATCAGGTCGTGCAGGAAGCCCAGGCCGGGCAGGATGCAGCTGAAGCCGTGCGGCTGCGGCGCGATGTCGAGGAACTCGACCTCGAGCACGTCGCCCGGCTGCACGCCCTTGACGAACACCGGGCCGGTCAGCGGGTGGACTGCGCCGACGTCCAGCCGCGCGAAGTCGGCCTCGGTGGCGCTCGGCCCGAGCTGGCCGTCGACCGCGTCGCGCGTCTCCAGCAGCACTTCCTCGCCCTCGGCGACCTCGAGCAGCGGCGCGATCTCGGGGTGATAGCGGTTGTGGCCGGTGTGCGGCTCGGCCGCCAGCGCCTTGCTGCGGTCGATGCGGATCGCGTGCATGGTGATCCTCCTCGGGTCGGGCGCTTCATCCTACGGCAGGTCGCGTCGCGTCGCTGCCGGCAGCGGGGCCCGTCGACTGCAGGCCAGCGCGCGCGGTTCGCGCGGTCGGTTCGCGCGCGCCGTGGTCGCTGCCGGTCGAGGCGGTTGCAGCTTGCCCGGCGCCGCACCCCCGGTTCTCGGGATTGCGGTCGCACCCCGCATCCGCCTAAGCTGCGCGCCGCTCCAACCCCCGCAAAGGACTCGACCATGCGCCCGACCCCGCTGCTGCTCGCCTGCCTGGCCCTCGTGGGCCTGTCGGCACAGGCCGAGACCATCACCGCGCGCGTCGTCGCCGACGACCACTATGCGGTCTTCGTCGGCAACGCGTCAGGCTCGTCGATGACGCTGGTCGGCGACTCGGGGGCTGCGCTGTGGCCGTCGCAGGGTGCGGCGTTCGCCTTCAGCGCTGCTGCGGGCGACTACCTCTACGTCGCCGCGTGGGACTCGGCGAGCTACGGCCCGCCCCACATGTGGATCGGCGAGTTCACGACTGCGAGCACGACGCTGCGGTCGAACCTGATCGACTGGACGACCAAGTACGACGCCACGATCAAGGCCCCGAGCAGCGCGCAGGTCTCGGCGCTCGCGCAATCGGCTGCGCCGTGGCTCGCGCCGCTGGCGAGCATGCCCAACGGCTCGTCCCCCTACGGCAGCCTGATCGGCGGATCGTCCGCGAGCATGATCTGGCACGACACCTTCGGTGGCGGCAGCGCGAGCGAGAACGGCTACGCCCTCTTTCGCACGCTCGCGCCGGTCGTCGCCGTGCCCGAGCCGTCGACCTACGCGCTGCTCGTCGCCGGGCTCGGCCTGATCGGCCTGGCCGTTCGCCGGCGCGCCTGAGCGGCTGCAGCCGGGCCCGGGCCCCGGCCCACCGGGTGCCGCAGCGCACCGACGGGTCGGCACCGCAGCGCCGGCGCTGCACCGCCGACCGCGCCCCGGGCAGCGGCCGCGCGGCCAGGCCGCGTTCGGCGCGGCTTTTCGGGCGATTCGCGCGCGGCGATCGGCGGCACAATCGCCGCCGATCATGTATGCGCAGCACTTCGGGCTGAAGCAGGAGCCGTTCTCGATCGCGCCCGATCCGCGCTACCTGTTCATGAGCGAGCGCCACCGCGAGGCCCTCGCCCACCTGCTGTACGGGCTGCGCGGCGGCGGCGGCTTCGTGCTGCTGACCGGCGCGATCGGCGCCGGCAAGACCACCGTGTGCCGCTGCTTCCTCGAGCAGGTGCCGCGGCGCACCAACGTCGCCTACGTGTTCAACCCGCAGCAGACCGCCGAGGAGCTGCTGGAGTCGATCTGCGTCGAGTTCCGCATCCCGCGCGAGCCCGACCCCGGCCGCACTGCAACGGCGCGCGACCACGTCAGCGCACTCAACGAGTTTCTGCTGCGCACCCACGCGGTCGGGCAGAACAACGTGTTGATCATCGACGAGGCGCAGAGCCTCGCACCCGAGGTGCTGGAGCAGCTGCGGCTGCTGACCAACCTCGAGACCAGCGAGCGCAAGCTGCTGCAGATCATCCTGATCGGCCAGCCCGAGCTGAACGAGCTGCTCGCCCGTCCGGCGCTCGAGCAGCTGGCGCAGCGGGTGATCGCGCGCTACCACCTGGACGCGCTGTCGCCGCGCGAGACCGCGCAGTACATCCGCCACCGGCTCGGCGTCGCCGGTCTGCACGGCAGCTCGCCCTTCGACCCGCCGGCGATCCGGCGGATCCACGCGCTCAGCCGCGGCGTGCCGCGGCGCATCAACCTGCTGTGCGACCGCGCGCTGCTGGGCGCCTACGCGCGCGGTCGGCAGGTGGTCGACGCGGCGATCGTCGAACGCGCCGCCGCCGAGGTGCAAGGCCGCAGCGGGCGGCGCCGCTCGGCGCGGCGCCAGCCGCTGCGCTGGTGGCAGCGACCGCGGCTGCGCACCG